>CAYPDN010000013.1:0-28806 GCA_964409445.1 uncultured Granulosicoccaceae bacterium | reverse complement strand
GTACTTGCTCAGCACCTTCACTCGGCAGTTCAAAACTGATATTGAGACCGGTGACTGTGGTATCTGGTGATAGCAGCCGGTCTTTTATCAGTGGCTGTGCCAGTGCAATCTGTTTGAGGTTTTCCAGTTCGGTGGCGGACAGACTGGCAGGATCTTCAATCAGATCTTCAACGGTCAGATCATCTTCTTCGGCGTAGGTGTATTGAAAATTAGTCAGAGAGTCCACCCGGGTGGAGTAGGGTGTATTCCATGCTTCATCGGTGAGTTCAATGACAGCCTGCAGAGTCTCCTGCGAAAATACTACGCCGTCTTTGGGCGCCAGCATGATCAGGGCGTTGTCATTTTTAGTGTAGACCTCCTGCAGATTTTTAAATGCTGCAAGTTCCGGATTTGAATCACCGAAAAATACTTCGTAATCGTTGGTGAATGACAGGAATCGGCCACCGGAGCCGAGTGCACCAACAACTATTATCGTAAGAACTATAGCGACCCAACGGAATTTAATAACCCAGTGGGTGTACTTCTCAAGCATGCGCTGCCCTTTCAGATATTTGATACCTGCATTGTACCGGACAATGTGCTTACGGTGTGCCTGTCAGAGGAAAAATTATCGCTACCTATACGATGTTTGGGTACGCTGTTAGGTGGGCATTCTTAGCTGTTGTTTTTTGATTTTTATACAGGCTTCAATCGCCGTTCAGCACCGGCCTGGCGTGCAGAGATCCTGTGGGCAGAAGAATAACCGTCAGGGTATGATTCGGTCGTGAATCAGTTGCTATGAAGATGCAATTGCTGTCGCGATTGCATCTTCGGCTGATTTGTCAGGCTGCCTTTTTGGCTTCTTCCTGACGAGATTGTATCCATTCCGAAAAGTCATCGGCCGGCATCGGTTTACTAATGTAGTAACCCTGTATTTCGTCGCATCGTTCTGCGCGCAGGAATCCGAGTTGTTCAGGGCTTTCGACCCCTTCGGCAATGACGGTTAGATCGAGGTTGTGCGCCAGTGTAATCATCGAGGTCACGATAGCAGCGTCACCGGGATCAGTGGTGAGATCCTTAACGAATGACTGATCGATTTTTAGCTTATCTACCGGTAGTCGCTTGAGATAGCTGAGTGAAGAAAAGCCGGTACCGAAGTCATCAATAGATACATGCAGGCCCAGGTCTTTCAGTGCCTGGAGAATAAGGATACCCTCTTCAACATCCTGCATCAGCAGGCTTTCAGTCAATTCAATTTCAAGGTACGCGGGGTTAAGCCCGGTATTTTCAAGTACCTCTTTGATAACGGAAGCCATATCGGTTCGAACAAGTTGTATGGCAGAGCAGTTGACTGCCATGATGAATGGTTGAACACCGTCATTAAGCCAGGCAACCATTTGCTCACAGGCGGTTCGAAGTACCCATTCTCCAAGCGGTACAATCAAGCCGGTTTCTTCTGCCAGTGGTATGAAGTCTGCGGGGCTTACTCTGCCGCGTTCTGGATGTTCCCAACGTACCAGTGCTTCAAGCCCGGTTACTTCGTTGCTTTTTAGTGCAAGCTTAGGCTGATACTCCAGGTGGAATCCATCTCTGTCCAGAGTTTCTCTGAGATCACGTTCCATCGCAAAGCGTTCAAGTGCCAGCTGATGAATACTCTGGGAGTAAAACTGATAACCGTTGCGGCCCTGTTCTTTTGCGTGATACATGGCAACGTCAGCGTGTTTTAAAAGCATGTCTGCGGAATCGCCGTCGTCCGGGAACAGACTGATGCCAATGGTCGTGGTAATTCTGACTTCGTTACCATCGAGGTTGAAGCTTTTTGACAGAGTCTTGCAAATACGTCGTGCAATATAGGCAGCGTCTTCAACTCGGTCAACGTAGTCGACCAATACTACGAATTCGTCGCCGCCGAGTCTGGCAATGACCTCGGTGTTAGATTTGTTTGACTCGGGCTGAATTACGTTTGGATGTGACGGACGCTGTCTGATCGCGTGCTTTAGACGTGATGAGACTTTGCGTAGCAGCAAGTCACCGGCGTTGTGTCCGAGAGTATCGTTTACCTGCTTGAAGTGATCGAGATCAAGAAACAGTAGTGCAAATTTGCTTGATTGCTTTTCACTGCGACTTTGAGCCAGTGCAATCATGTCATAGAGATGTGCGCGATTCGGTAAACCCGTAACCAGATCATAGTAGGCCAGGTTGTGAATCTGTTCCTCGGCGTTGGTACGTTCAGTAACATCCTGAATAGTTCCAACCATATGGTTTTCAGATTCAGGTTCAGCCTCTACATGAATAATACGAGCGTCCTGATCTTCTGCATTTTTACCGGTGCGGAATTCAAAATTAAATCTTCCGGCGTCTGATCGTGCGCGTTCCAGTATTCCCGCTACGTGGCCGCGGTCATCCTCGTGTACAGCGTCGAGAAAATTGCTTAGCTGATCACCCAGCGATTCTGATTTAAGTATGTTTCCACACTGGCTTGACCAAATAACGTGGTCGTTATCGAGTATCCATTCCCAGTGACCCAGTTTGGCAATTCTCTGCGCTTTGTCGAGCTTTATCTGGCTGGCTCTGAGGTCATCTGCGTTTTTCGCGGAACGCATCATGTAACGCACACGATAGGGCAGCAGAAAAAAGTTAATCGGTTTGGTTACGAAGTCTGTAGCACCTGCTTCATAGGCTTTTTGAATAGATTCAACGTCATCGAGTCCGGTTATCATCAGAATGGGAACGTGCCCTCCGCCTTCACGTTCTCTGATAACCGCGCAGCTCTCAAAGCCGTTCATGCGTGGCATGACCACATCCATCACGACAATGTCCGGTGTATGTGCATCGAACTGTTCGACGGCTTCCTGTCCGTCTTCCGCTTCTATCACTTCGAAGCCGGCAGCACTTAGTGCCTCTGACGCCATCAGCAAACCTGCCAGATCATCATCGACGATCAGCACTTTTGGCATTTGATTGTTTGAGTGGCTTTCAGACATTGCGAGTTTGCTCTTCAGGACTTATGCGTACTGCTTGATCTGTTCAACGGTTGAGGTGAATCCGCTCGAAACATTTTCGATATCATCTGCGGCTTCACCCAGTTGGTCGTTTGAGGCTTTAGCTTCAACGCGGCTGCACGCTTCAGCCATGGCCGATGCACCTACGTATGCGCTGCTTGACTTCAGTGTATGTGCCGCCATTTTGACTTTGTCGCAGTCATTTGCTGCGGCACCTTCACGGATGGCCGAAATCAGTTCCGGTGATTTCTCCATATACATATTGACTATGCGTGCAAGAATGTCTGGTTTACCCGGACGTTGAAGAGATCTAATGGCATCCAGCGCTGATTCGTCTATTTCTACGTTCATGATTTTCTTCCTGGGGGTATCGTTGTTTTCGCACTGATCGTTCTTATCATGCGGCTTTTCTGAATTGTCTGAAGAGCGTGCGACCCACTGCTGTACTACACGCGAAAGATCAGTTTGATAAATTGGTTTGGTTAAAAAGTCATTCATACCGGCATTCAGGCAAAGGTCTTTGTCGTCTTCGGTAGCGTTTGCTGTTAGTGCTACGATCGGTGTATTGAAGTTATTGTTGCGAATTTCGCGTGTGGCGTTGAATCCGTCCATCACAGGCATTTGGCAATCCATTAAAATAAGGTCGAATTCGTTGTCCTGCAGCATGGCATCTACTGCGTCCGCTCCATTGTTGGCAACCACGACTTCGTAGCCCATTGATTCAAGCATTACTGTGGCAACTTCCTGATTGATCGGATCATCTTCGGTCAGAAGAATCCTTGTGGTTCGATCAGGTGCTGGAAATTCTTCTGGTTTACCTTCGTCTAAAATTACTTTCGTGATGGAATCATATAAAAGCGCTTGACGAGCTGGCTTCATCATTGACTTTACGATGCCACGCTCCTGCATTGCCTGCTGATTCAGATCTACTACTGATGAGGTCAGCATCATCACACGCAGACCCTGTGAGTAGTCCGTGTTTTGGATATGCAGCGCTAATTCGAGGCCGTCCATATCTGGCATATTAAGATCAAGGATAGCCAGGTCGAATGGCTTATTATTTTCGCCGGCGTCGATGAGAACGCGTAGTGCTTCTTTGCCGGAGCTGGCACACTGTACATCCAGATCCCATTGCTGCAATTGAAGCGATAGAATTTCGAGATTGGTCTCGGTGTCATCAACCACCAGCACGCGCTTGCCCGCCAGCTGGTTTTTACCAACTTCGTTAATTGAATCAGTGCTTCCCTCACGCAGCTTGCAGTTAAAAGTAAACCGTGAACCGCTGTTTAACTGGCTCTCTATCGATATTCCGCCACCCATCATTTCAGCAAGTTGATTTGCGATTGACAAGCCGAGACCGGTACCACCGTGCTTACGGGTGCTGGAGTTATCTGCCTGTGCAAAAGACTTAAAAATTTCGGACTGAACATCAGGAGCGATACCGGCGCCGGTATCTTCGATAGTGACTGTATATGTACCGTCGTCACCATTTACCATTTCACTGACGGTAACTTCGCCATGCTCGGTGAATTTAATCGCATTGTCGATCAGATTTGAAATAATCTGACGGATGCGGAATTCATCTCCGATTGCCGGAACCTGTAATCTGCTTTCTGTAACACAGGTCAGCTTTATGTTTTTCGACTCTGCCATCCTCGTATACTGCTGACAGACATCCTGAACAAGTTTGCCGAAGAAAAACACATTGTCTTCAAGATCCAGTCTGCCATGATGCAATCCGGAAAAATCCAGCATGTCATTGACCACGTACAGAAGTGATTCTGTCGAGCGCGCAATTGATTTCGTGAACTTCAACTGCTCGTCTGTGAGCTGTGTGCCGTGAAGTAACTCTGTCATTCCGAGGATTCCGTTCATCGGTGTTCTTATTTCATGACTAATGTTAGCCAGGAAGCGACTTTTCATCGCTTCCGCGACGTTAGCACGCTCAGCAGTATCCTCAAGAGTAGAAATGAGGCTGGCGTTCTCTTCTTTAAGACGTGCAGCCGCTAGTTCAGCTTGTTTGAGTCGCTGCTGCAGTTCCGCTAATTCTTGCTTTTCTTGACTCATGAATTCACTTATTTAATTCTTTTACTCCGCCGCCGAATCAATCTAATCCTGAGATGTTTTGACGGAGGACGCTACAGATGTGATCGACAACTAACGTTAATAGCTTTATATACATTTGCAATTTATTGACGTCTGACAGGCATTGAGAGCCAAAAACCGACAGTAGCGATGTTCGATTCAATAACTTTGAGGATGTGCCGACACAGTGGGGGCAGCAAAGAAAGCGGCGCAATTGCGTCCTTCTCACCGTTAATTTACTCGAGCAGTTGATAAATGATGAATTCAATACGCACCACAATATCAGTAGCAGTTGTCTGCCTGCTGTTTGGAGCAGGTTTTGTCAGTGCAGCGGGCAAAAACAACGACGAAGTCACATTAAGTATCGGCTTGCAGAACTCCAGCAAGCCCTCTGCAATGGTCAGGAAGTACCGGCCTTTAGTTTCTGAGTTGCAGCGTAAAGTAGCTAAAAAGCTCGGCAAGCCAGTGCGTATCAGGATGCAAATAGCCAAGAGCAACCAAACGGGAATAGAGTACCTTGCTAGTGGAAAGGTTGACTTCGCATTGCTCGGGGCCGCTACTTATGTTGAAGCCAAAACGGAGAATCCGGATATTCAAATTTTGGCGATCGAGAGCAAGAACAGAACAAAGGTTGTTAACGGTATCATCGCAACCGGATTGCACAGCTCAATCAGAACACTCTCTGATCTGCGTGGACAATCATTTGCTTTCGGTGATTTGCAATCGACCAGTGGTCGATTTATGGCGCAACAGTTTCTGCTTAAGAATGGTGTCGGTGCGAAAGATTTGAGTCGGTATGAATACCTTGGACGTCACGATATCGTTGGTGTCAAAGTGGGTGTTGGGGATTTTGCTGCCGGTGCGATGTCGGAGTCTACCTTTAGAAAGCTGCTTAGTGATGGTGAAAAAATTCGTGAGCTTGCCAGGTTTCCTATTGTATCCAAGCCATGGGTGACGCGTGCCGGAATAGACCCGGCTGTATACAGCGCGCTAAAGATTAGTCTGCTGGAGATGTCTAATGCGGATGCGCTTGACCCGCTGGATATCAATGGATTTGTCGAAGGAACCAATGAAGATTACCGAGTGATTGCTAATGCGATGAGTCAAAACCACTTGTTTTTCAGTGATGAAAACCGCAAGCCGGTTGAATGGGTATTAGCAACCAGTGACGAAAATAAAAGGAACGGGTCTTCGGAATAGTAGTTCGTAGAGCCCAGAATTAAAATAGCTACTGATTGCGTGAAAATATTAATAATACGAATGCGTGAATCGGTACGGAGAATTAAATGCCTGTTCAATTAATAAAAAAATACAAGCTGCAGAGCTTGTTATTTATCAGTCTTACTTTGACGTTTGCAAGTGTGGCCTACATTACCGGTGAGTATATGCGCACGGTACAGACGCGCACACTTGAAGATAGCTTCACCCGTAACAGCCATAAAACATTCAGCATGTTATTTGCAACGTCGCTTGACGCTGTACTGAGTGAGGATCAGCCGGTTTTAGAAACCATTGTGGCACAATCAATTGAACTGGATTCAGAGATTCACGAGCTTTCTATAGTCAATGAGTATAATCAGGTTTTAGCTGAGTGGGGGAGTGATGATAAAATATCTGAGTCATTGAAAATTCCGTTTCAGCAGGATGTTGTTTTTGAAGGAGAGTCATTCGGTACCATATCTATTGTCTGGGATGCGAGTGTTCAACGGCAAACGGTTAAAGCGCATGTTAATAAAATATGGGCATACACAATTACTGCGTTTACGATAATTGCAATCATAGTCATGCTGGTTGTGATGCGTCTTGTAATTACACCTATTAGAGCAATTCACTCCAAGCTGGTTGAGATTCAGATGGATAAACACGGCGAGCCTATCAACGTTCAGGCCGCCAGAGAATTAGATGAGCTGGCTGATACGGTAAACGAACTTGGCAACCTGATCGAATTGAAACAGGCTCGAGAGAAAGAGCTTGAAGAAACGTCTCGCTCAAAATCAGAATTTCTTGCCAACATGAGTCATGAACTTAGAACGCCGATGAACGGTGTGTTGGGTATGTTGAACTTACTGAGTAAAACTGAGCTGGATACCAGTCAGTCAGATTGTGTAGATACTGCGGTATCGTCTGGTAAAAACCTTCTCAGTCTCATTAACGATATTCTGGATTTCTCAAAAATTGAAGCGGGTCGGCTTGAATACGAGAGCATTGACTTCAACTTTCTTGCACTGGTGGAAGATACCTGCAGTGCGCTGGCGACTCAGGCTCACACTAAAAACCTGGAGCTGGTGACAGATCTTGATTTTACCATTCCTGTGATGGTCAACGGCGATCCAACACGACTGCGGCAGGTACTAACTAACCTGATGGGTAATGCCATTAAGTTCACCACTGAGGGTGAAATTGTAGTTCGCACCTCTTATGTAGATCCTGTTGCAGGAATTGTGTCCTTTGAAGTACAGGACAGTGGTGTCGGAATTGACGACAGTGCCATTGAGGCGATTTTCGATTCGTTTGCGCAGGCTGATGGATCGACTACTCGAAAGTTTGGTGGTACCGGTCTCGGGCTTTCAATTTCAAAGCAACTGGTGGAAGGCCTGGGTGGTAAGATTACTGTGACATCAGAGCCAGGCAAAGGCAGTATTTTTGGCTTTACGATTCCGTTTCGGGCTTGTGATGAAGCTGCGGAACCTAAAGTGTTTAACCGTCTGGTTGGCGCTAACGTTGTACTGCTGGAAGGTAATGACACAGCCCGTAAAATTCAGAATGATTGCCTGGTAGCTCTGGGAGCTACGGTGAGTGCTTATGGATCGGCAGTTAAAGGCCTTCAACATCTGAGCTCGAACCCGGTTGATAAGCTTGATGCAGTACTGGTATCGTCAAATCTTAGTGATATGACCGGTGCCCAGTTTGTTGATACTCTTTCAAAGAATACGCACCTCAACGATCTCAAAGTGATCTCACTGGTGTACATGAGCAGCCAGTCTCAGGACTTGCTTGCAAACAACAATGCGCGCGTCGGTGCACACCTGACCAAACCTGTCAGACTCGACTCGCTGCATACTATTCTTGGTGACCTGATCCATGGAGAGGATGCAAGTAGCAAAAAAGCGGCAGTGGTGCCGGCGGCACAACAAGCGACTGTTGGTGGTAAGGTATTGGTTGTAGAGGATAACGAGATCAATCAGCTGGTAGCCTTGGGTATGTTAGAGAGTTTAGGCTATGACGTTGACACCGCTGACAATGGTCTCTTTGCTCTGGCAGCTTTGGAGGATAGCTTGTACGACGTGATCTTGATGGATTGCCAAATGCCGGAGATGGACGGCTATGAGGCGACAGGAAAAATCAGAGAGCACAAAAACCCTGAGGTCGCTGCTATTCCAATCATTGCACTAACCGCCAATGCAATGTCTGGTGACGCTGAAAAGTGTTTGAATGCAGGTATGGACGATTACCTCTCTAAACCGTTTGAACCGGATCTGTTCGAGGAAAAGATGATCCACTGGTCCACTAACGGCAGACCAGATACCGATGCAAACCAGAACAAAAAAGCAGCCTAAGTTAATACCGCACAGCTGCTTTAAAAGTAAAACAGGCCAGAAAAATTATGAACAATCTGCAAAGCGAGAGTCGTCCGGATCGACTTTATGGTACTCGCACCGATGGTGTGTATTCAATCAGCGGTATCGTGCACGTTATACGTAACGAGGCAGAGCTGCCCTACGTGCGTGAAGGTGAGATACTGGTTGCGCAAAGAATTGATCCTGCATGGAAAGAACAATTAACGCTTGCTAAAGCGATAATTGAAGATGCCAGTGCATCCAATTCAGAGGCCGAGAATATTGCCAGTCATTATGATCTCCCCGCAGCCATTGCGGTGACCAACGCAATGGAGTTGCGTTCAGGCGATATCGTCATTTTGCACGGTGATGGTGAAATTGAAAGAGTCAGTGACAAGCGCGCTCCTGATTCGCCTATGCGTGTGTCTGTACCCGCCGCTGTCAATGCGCGTACCGGTCACGGTGTTATCACGTCACAGAATGTTGTAGCGTTAAATAGCGTGACGCCAGAATCTGATGCTCAACCAGAATCTGACACGCAGGAAAATTCTGACGCGCAGGCAAAAACTAAAGAGAAAGATGACGCTGATAACCAGAATATGGCTTGCCAGCCATTAAACCCGCCACCGTTAAGCAACAAGTAGCTGACACTCGCGATTCTGCTGAGTTAGCATAGCTAAAACAAATCATGGCAATAAACATGCGTCCAGTGAAAATCTGGCCAGTACTGCTTTGCGCGCTTGTTAGTGGTTGCTCATTGCAACATCATACTGACAGAGCCGAGCGTTCGTGGCTTAACGCAAAATTGCTAAGCCCTGAACTGCACAGTGTTAGCCTGACCCCGGAGATAGCTTCGTCGGCTGATACAGTTGGTGAAGCCTTTCTGACCACCAGCGGTGCAAGTACTCATCTTCTTGGCCAGATCGAATCGCGAGATATCGATGAGCTTAGCGGTATGGCGCCGGTTATTGGTGAGCGCGATAAGTACTGGGCTATTAATGACAGTGGCAACAAACCGCAGTTGTTTGCTATCAACGGTAGTGGAAAACACTTTGGAAAAATTGATCTGCCAGTGCTCAACAGAGACTGGGAAGATCTTGCCACGTTTGATTTAAATGGAGAGAACTGGATAGCGATTAGTGAAACTGGTGACAACGTACGAAGACATTCAGTCAGTTCGATCTACTTTTTTAAACAGCCGGATCTCAAAGATTTACCAAAACAGCTTGAGCTTGCCTACCAGCTGGATTTTTCGTACGAAGACGGTCCAAGAAATGTTGAGTCCATGTCGGTGTCTGTACGGGAAAGGAGAATTTATCTGATATCTAAAGATAAGACTCCGAGGATCTACACTCTGCCGCTGCCGACTATTACCGCTGGTGATCAGACTGGCAAAGCACGTGTCACCAGAAACGCAGCCAGATACGCAGGACAATTGGCAAAACTGCAAGCCACCGACGATGATGCCTGGTGGGAGCGTACGTTTGCAGCAAGTTTATTGCTCACACCCACAGGTCTCGACTTCAGCGCTGGTGATCGAATGGCGGTGGTATCCAATTACCGTCATGTGTATCTGTTTTCACGCTCAGGCGATGAGACCTGGGCGGCTGCACTTACACGAGCGCCGAAGATTCTCACCAGCCACCGGATGGAACAGAGCGAGTCGGTTGCCTTCTCTGCAGATGGGCGTGAAGTAATTGTAAGCAGTGAGGGTGTCAATGCGCCGTTGCTGACAATCCGGCCATCAGTAGCCGCTGCCAGACTATAAATCTACGCAAAACCTGCTGCCCTTTAATTCAGTCATCCCATTTTTCAGTGATAAAATAGTAAACGCCTGCGTATACACATTTGTGTGCAGCTGGCTTATTATCCGGTTGATCATTTTTCGCGAGATATTACATGCCCAAAGTAACGTTCATTGATGCCGACGGTACCCGTCACGAAGTAGAGGGTAAGAATGGCATCAGCCTGATGGAAATCGCAATTGCCAACAATATTGATGGTGTAGAGGCCGAGTGCGGTGGTTCCTGCATGTGCGCGACATGTCACTGTTTTATTGAAGAAGAGTTCACTGCCAGTGTGCCGGCTATGGAGAGCGACGAGGACGAAATGCTCGGATTCACAGCGGTCGATAGAAAAACATCGAGCCGTCTCAGCTGCCAAATCAAAATGACTGATGATCTCAACGGCATAGAAGTGCATCTCCCGTCTGAGCAAAATTAAGCTGGTGCCCATTCAGAAACAGGGCGTAGCGAGGATCACTCAGTTGCGTGAGATTTCGCTTAGCGCGTGTGGGTGTTTAGTAGTTCTAAATGACTGCATGTGGTCAGTGAAAGATCACGTGCCTGCGCGGTCCGCAGTAGCGCTGTTTTCGGATGGACACTAACTAGTGAGCAGTGATCCGGTTATTGTTGTCGGCGGTGGTCAGGCCGCTGTGCAGTTGTGTCTGGCGCTTCGAAAAGAGAAAGTTGAAAGCCCCATCCTGCTGCTGAGCGACGAATCAGAGTATCCGTATCATCGGCCTCCGCTATCAAAGTCTTATCTGTCCGGTGAAACGGATGAAGAAAAACTGTCAATGCGTCCGGTGTCGTTCTACGAATCTAAAAATGTCGAAGTTAAGCTTGATTCAACTGTTACTAACATAGAACCCAAAAGTAAAATTGTAGCAGCAGGCAATACCACATTTAGTTACCAGTCTCTGGTTATAGCGACCGGTGCGAGACCAAGGTTGTTATCCTTGCCGGGAGAAAATCTTAACGGTGTGCATTTGCTGCGCGACCTGAAACATTCGCGAAAAATAAAATCCGAGCTTCAAACTGCGAAAAATATTGTGGTAGTTGGCGCCGGTTTTATCGGGCTCGAATTTGCAGCCGTCGCCCGTGGTATGAAAAAGCACGTAACCGTTTTCGATACCGCAGATCGTGTGATGGCCAGGGCTGTCTCACCATCTGTGTCGCAGTGGTTTGAAAATACTCATCGAGCCAATGGCATAGAGTTGCGCCTGGCTGATTCGGTAACAGCGATTGAAGGCGACGAGCAAGTGCAGCGTGTGATCACTGGCGCCGGTGACATAATTGATTGTGATTTACTGGTTGTCGGTATTGGTGTGGTACCGAATATCGAGCTTGCTGACGCCGCAGGCATTGCCTGTGAGAATGGTATCGTCGTTAACGAATTCTGTGAAGCATCTGTTGCGGATGTTTATGCAGTAGGAGATTGTGCATTCCATCCAAACCCGTTTTGTGCAAATAAGATGATCCGTCTTGAATCAGTCCAGAATGCCACTGATCAGGCTCGAGTAGCGGCTTCTGCAATAGCAGGTGATAAGAAACCGTATAACTCGGTTCCCTGGTTTTGGTCTGATCAGGGTGAGCACAGTTTGCAAATGGCCGGGTTGTCCGGCGCTGCAGATCTGTTCGTGCACAGGGCACCCCGACCGCTGCCCGGTTCACCGGAAGGTCAGGCGACACCTGACAGTTTTTCAGTCTTCCAGTTTTGCGATGGACAATTGCGGAGCGTTGATTCGGTAAATAGTCCGCGCGATCATATGCTCGCACGCAAACTGATTGCCGGTCGGATCAATCCTGCACCTGAGCAGGTGGCTGATCCAGATTTTGATCTGAAGTCGCTTATCTAGCCGAAGACTGGTCTGAACCGGCTGGTCTGAAATGACGAGCCAGTGGCTGGGTATTTTTGCCCAGTATTTTTGACCGGATAGGCATAATCACACTGAATCCTGTTTTTGCCAACTCAATGCCCCTGATGAGTAGCATGGTGCACCGAAATTTGCACATCGTTTTACGTTAGTTCTAACCTCTGTCAACGTTGTGCCTTGTACAATGCGCCGAACAGTGCATTATTATATCGGTGCGCTGGTAAGTGTTAGTCATCGAAAGAGAGTGTCTGCCATGTTGAAATCTATGCACCGAATTGGCTCCCGGCTTGTGTCGGTTATGCTGTCATTGGCTCTTGTGCTCGCTCCGCTGGCACAGGTGCAGGCCCAGTTTGATGACACAGAAGCACCGGTGCTGATACATCGTCAGCTCGATTCCGGGGTCGCTGGTGAGCTACAGACCTTTCTGGCGCGAGTGTCAGATGACTTTGGCGTCAGCGAAGTAACTCTGTACTACAGGCAGAGTGACACTGGTGAGTTCAACAGTCTGAATATGCGGCCGCTGCTCGACTCGATTGGCGAGTACATGATTGCGATCGAAACCTCGATCAGCGGTTACGCTGGTTTTCAGTACTACATAGAAGCGGTGGACGAGGCTGGCAATCGCACTAATCGCGGGTTTGAATACGCCCCGATCATCCTGCCGCTGTCACCACCTGCGCCATCGGTAACAGCGAACACCACACCCGGGCCTATTGCGCAGCCCGGCACTCAGGCCGCGGAAACTGTACCTGGTCCTCAAAGTGACGGCTTATCGATTAAACCGACAACCATTCTGCTCGGCCTTGGTGCTTTGCTTGCAGTAGGAGCATTAGTGGCTGGAGGTTCCGGTGGCGGTGGGGACGATACACCTGATACTCCCGACGTTAATCCTGACCCGAGCACTGTAACGATCACTGTTATAAGTGATCTGCCGACTGCCGAATAAAGGCCCGACGTCTCACAATAGTCGTATTGCCGACGCGGGTGATTGCTGATGAGAGTAGCCCGTGTTCAGAAAAAAAATCTATTTATGGCGAATATGCTGTTTGCTTGCGTTGCTGGGTATAGCTGCCTGTGATTCGCAATCAAAGCCCACTGTTGATCAGGTGGTTTTGGATGGTACAAGCATTCAGGTTCCGCTCCCGGCACCACTGCGCGAGATTAGCGCGATTGACCCGGCTGCTGTTACAGCTGTAGTTACCGTTAATGGAATTGAAACCGAACTGCAGCGTGCAGGTCAGGTGGATGGGCAATTCGCCGGCCAGATAACGGTTCCGGCACGTTCCAGTTTTACTGTCGTTATTGATTTTTATGAGAACTTCTCGGGCCTAAGGTTAAACCTGGCCAGAGCAGAGAGGGCAGTAACGACTACTGGTGGCAACACTACGCTAAGCTTGCAAAGCGAAGACTACGACTTCAATTCGTTTGATTTTGATGGTGATAATGCCAGTAATCTTCTTGAGCGCCAATTCAACACCAATCCGCTGGACTCCTCGCAACTGCCGGAGTTTGTAGAGATAGAGGTATTTGTAGCACTACCCGTAGAAGCAACTTCTGTTGGTTTTAGCAACTATGAAATTGAAGCATCAGTCGGAGCTGAAACAGTGACAGCAGCTGCCAACAACGGTCAGTTAAACCACACGTTCAGAGTAGTAAGGCAGGATTCCCTGACCGTCGATGTGCGGCTGATCGAAAGCGTTACCGGACAGGGAGTAGTTATTGGCACTCAAACCAGAAATCTGGTTAATCCACCTGAATTCTCACAGATTATTTTTGATGGTACTGCCTACAACTTCGACAATGATCAGGATGCCGATGGTCTTACTGATCTGGATGAGTTGATTGCCGGTACGGACTTGTTATCGGCACAAGTATCTAATCAGATTCCGTTTACGGTAGTGTTTGACGTGCCAGCTGAAATAGCTGATCCGAGTAATGTATTTGCAATACTGGGAATCAACGGCAGTAACGTCAGTCTGTCGCGAGTAGGGGATACCTATACAGGTACATCCATGGCTGTTGCCGGTAGTTCGATAGATATATCTGTGCAGCTTAACGATACCTTTATGAATGATACGATCGCTTTGGCGACTTTTAGTGGTCAGGCACAGCCGAGCGCTGGTGAAACATTGCAGCTGGAAGGTTTTTCATTGCAGCTCGACACAGATAATGACGGTATTTTTAACTATCTCGAACTGGCGCAGGGCAGTGATCCGTTTAATCCGCCAGTACCGTCGTGTACTACGGTATCGGAAACTGTATTTGCGACGCTGACTGACGATGGTTTTCAGCAAAACAATAGATTTTTCGATACAAACAGTTTGCAGGTGGCAGAAAATCGCAGAACTATACTGATTCGCTACTCGCATGATGAGAATCTGGGTGCAGTGACCGCAGCAAATCTGAATCTGACCGTGACAATCGATGAAGGAGATGGTTTATTGTCAGTTTTTGCGGTGGATGATTTTGAGTGGAGTGACATGGATAATTCAGTAGACTTGCCTTTGCTGGGTGCACCAGTCGGTTCACTGGAAGAGGACTGGGAGGCAGGAGTTGAGTATTCGTTTAATCTCAATCCTGATGCTATATCCAGTGACTTTACACTGTTTATTACGCAGACAGGTGGCAATGATGTTGCGTTTGGTTCAAGCGATACCGTTGTACCCCCATCACTTGAAATTGCAGTCGAGCGTTGCGAGTAGTTCAAGCTTCCTGATCCAGACACACCGACGCTGACTCTTCTGCCTGCCCCTTCCCCCTGGCTCTGTGGGGGAGAGAGTGTTTCGAGGTAACTACAACTATATTTACCAGCGAATTTTCTGCCACACTCCATCGCGGCGCGTGGCAGTTACTAATGCACCGTTCCACTTGCCAGCTCCATATATGCTGCCGTCATCGGCTCTGCCAAACATCGCAACATTCAGACGACCGGTGACAGTATCACCGTTGGAAGTAACGTCGTCTATGATCACATCAAGGCGGTGGTGGCGTGCAAATGTGCTGTTGAGGAACCTGATGCGACCATCCGGTAATGACTCACTGAGCGCAGTTACTGCATCGATATCTTTGGCTTCAAGTGCGAGCCGCAGTTGATCAAGATGCTCTGCGGCCGGACCGCTGCCATCTACATAGCTGTTTCGTGGTGGCTCGGATGTCGGTGTTTGATTGCTCTGTGTGTTCTGGTTCGAGATTGGTGCAGTCACTGCTGCCACAACTGACTCCGGAGTCTGGCTTTGTGTTTCACTCGGTAGCGGAGCAGGTGTTTCAGTTGCCGGTGTGGCATCTGTCTGGAGTGTAGCTGTCTGGTTAGCGATTTGGGTGGCTTGGGCTGCTGCCTGAATTTCAGCTTCACCAGCATCTATTCTTCTTAACAGCTCTCTGGATGCAGATTGATCTGGAATAAACTTGTCTGTCTCTGTATACAGCTGCTTTGCTTCAGCGAAACGCTTCTCCTCTATGAGGAAGGTAATTTCATTTATCTTTCCCTGAATAAACGGTGACAGGTTGTTGTCAATTCCGGTTGCAACAGGTTCAACAGGTTCAACAGGTTCAGGAGCGGTTGATGGGGTTGGCTCTATAGATGCCGTATCAATCGGTGTGATGATAGTGTCTTCGGTTGGTGTTACCACCGGACTTGTATCCGCTATGGTAGTCGGCTGTTGCTGAGGTGCCGTTGTCAGGTCGGTATTTTCCGATGACGTATAAAGCCCCGTGAGTCCTGCTTTGTCTGCAGCTGCCAGCAATCGGTTGGCTTCGGACAAATTGTCCTTTTTCATGTTGTCTGCAATTTGTTCTCGCACTCTTGTTTCAATAGCGCGTATCCCCGCTCGTGCTTCAGCGTTATTTGGATCTTCCTCTAACACCAGCTGGTAGTAGTAGGTCGCAGAATCATCAGCAGGAAATAAATAGTCAGCGCTGATTATCTTTTGGTCTGCAAGGTCGAGTGCCTGTTCTGTTGTCAGGTTAGAGCCTTTGCCAAAGTTAGTGAACATTTCAGGGAAGTTGACATAGGCAACCGACGCACCAACGATAGCTGCAAGACCAAGCGCTGGCAGCAATAACTTCCAGGCTGAGTTTCTTTGTGGCGGTTCGTAGTTCCAGTCTGATTCATCAAACTCGATTTCATCGCGAATATTTCTTTGCCTTTGAGCGGGTCTTTCACCGTCAAGGTGGCTCGGTCGTTCAAGCTTGCTGCGTTTTTTTGGTTCGTTGCCTGCATTCTGATAGATGCTGGAGCTTTCTTTACCATGCCGGCGCAGTACGTTGCGCGGCGGGCCTGCGCCCTGATGCGCTGATCCATCGGCATTGTCTGACTCATGGCTCGCACGACCAGACTCGTTGCCATCTGCACCCGGTCTGATTGATGGCATTGCAGTGACAACAGCATCACGGCTGCCGGCATCCGGATCTAGAGAAACTACGCCTGAGTCCGTTGCGGTGTCGGCACGCAGCGGGATGCTGACTATTTCGTCATTGCCAGCGGGTACTCGCGGTGGTGCTTGTACTGGAGCACTGCCTGCCTGCCGCGGTTTGTCGACCCGGTGCGGTGAATAAATCGAGACGTCCTGTTTTGCTGTATAGGCTGATGCGGGATTGAAGATGCCATCAAATGAATCGCGCCACTGTGCAATAACCTGTGGCCGGTCTTCAGCTTCCATGCGTAAACCCCAGTCAATTGCATCGAGGCAATCATCGGAGTAGCTGTTTTCAGCCAGGCTGCGCACTGTCGCCAGTGGATCATCGCCCTGGGTAACTGAGGCAGAAGCGCGCGTCACGGAATCAGTTGGAACGGCACCTGTAACTGCTTCGTAGCAAACGGCAGCCAGTGCATAGATGTCTGACCACGGGCCCTGGGCATCTTCTGATACATTGTACTGTTCGATCGGGGTGTAGCCAACTGTCACCACTGCAGTCAGTTGCTGGGTGGTTTCAGTCATGGTGTAACGCGCGGCACCGAAGTCGATCAGTACCGGTGAACCGTTGTGTCTGACATAGATGTTTGAGGGTTTGATGTCGCGGTGTACAAAACCGTGTCTGTGTATTTCTTCTACGCCATCGAGTATTGGGAAGAGTATTGCGCGCAACTCTTCCTCTGGCAGGGTTTGGCGTTTTTCAAGTATCTCTGCAAGCTCGTTGCCCTGTTCATAGTCCATTACCATGTAGGCGGTGTTGTTTGCGTGCAGTACCTGATGCACACGGACGATGTGCGGGTGTTTAAAGCGGGCGAGGGTTTTGCCCTCACGAGCAAAGTTTGCCAGTCCTACATCGTAGTCTTCGGCAAACTCTTTTTTGCGTGCCGAGACCTGCAGATTCTCGTCGCGCTGCGTTATCTCGCGCGGCAGGTATTCCTTGATGGCAACTTCTACATCAAGGTTTTCATCGGTCGCCAGATAGGTGACTGCAAAGCCGCCGCGACCGAGAACTTGTTCTATTCGGTAAAAACCGATCTTGTCGCCGCGTTGGAGTGTGTCTGTGTAATTGCTCACGCAAGCCTCAACTAATTGAATTTTAACGCATTTTGCAGAAACTATGCGCCTACGGCGCACAGAGACCTTATTCTAATATATCTTGCGTGCAGGGTGATTAATAAACGTGTCAATGTGCAGTGCCCGATCAGAAAGTGTGATCGGGCCTATGCTCATCTCGGCCAGTGGAGGCTCATCGGTCAGTTCATAAGGGTCAATTCTTAAGGTACTCGGCCATAGAATCATCCATTGCCTCGCTCCACGGTGTGTGGTGCACTGGTGACTGAGACTTGGTCATAAGTGATGGATGCGCCTTGTCTCGGAAACCCATGATGTCATCATGCTTATTGTGCTCCCAAACCATGAAGGCCTGATTCACACCCTCCACGTCAAAGGTAGGATAGTCAGTCTGGCTGATCAGTTCCTGAACGTAGTCACCCTGGAACCAGATCATGTCTTCATCGGTTTCAAGGGTTGCTTCACGCGCGAGCCATTTGTCGCTGTGAGCTTTCATCTCTGCATCTGAGGCCTGCGGAATTTTGCCCATGATGACATCGCGCGCCCACCAGGCTTGCGCGTCGAACATGTTAAATGTGTAGAACTGATCCTGCATACCCAGATACATAACTTTGGGATTCGGCTCGTAAGCTACGCCCTGATAAAGATCAGGTGTCCACATACGGTTGGTGGCCTGCAGTCGGATGTCATCTGACATAAACGGGAAGTGATGCAGGTAACCCGTGCACATGATAATGGCATCCAGTTCTTTTGAAGTTCCATCTGCAAAGTGGCAGGTCTTGCCTTCGACTTTAGTTAACAGAGGTTTTGTTTCCCAGTTATCCGGAAAGTGAAAGCCCATAGGCGATGTGCGATAGCAGGCGGTAATCGACTTTGCACCGTACTTCCAGCACTGTGAACCAATATCTTCAGCAGAGTAGCTTGCACCGATAATCATCACGTCTTTATCTTTGAATTCCAGTGCATCGCGGAAGTCGTGAGCGTGCAATACACGGCCAGCAAAAGATTCTATGCCATCAAACTGTGGCACGTTAGGCGTTGAAAAGTGACCGGTGGCAACAATCACGTTGTCGAACTTTTCAACGACTGCTTTGTCGTTCACGAGGTCGTGTGCAGTTACTGTAAAGTTGTCTGAGTCTTTGTGATAGTCGACTCTTCGAACCGGGTGTCTGAATCTGCACCAGGGTCTGACACCGGCTTTCTCTACCCGGCCTTTAATATAGTCAGCCAGTACCTCACGCGGTGGAAAGCTTGCGATCGGCTTGCCGAAGTGTTCGTCAAACGTATAATCTGCAAATTCAAGACACTCTTTGGGGCCGTTCGACCACAGATAGCGATACATAGAGCCGTGGACAGGCTCACCGTATTCATCGAGACCGGTACGCCAGGTGTAATTCCATAATCCACCCCAGTCTTCCTGCTTTTCAAAGCAGACGACTTCGGGGATATCTTCACCATTATTTTTTGCTGATTGAAAGGCTCGCAGGGCTGCGGTACCACAAGGGCCGGCACCTATGATTGCTACTCGCTTTGACACATTATGCTCCAGTTAATAGCCGACAATGACGCTCATGTTTTTGGTCGTCGTCACCGCGGGGTTGCTCGTTATTCTGTCTTGAATGTGGTGCAGGATGGTGAGTCTCTGCACTGACCAGAGTTTACCATAACGATAGAGCCGGGAACTCGTTGCTTGTTTGGTCTGAGGCGACAGGATAAGCGCTGCTTTAAGCTCTGACTCTGGATTTATCCGGGTCGTAGAATGGATAAGGTACTACCTTTGCCATCAGTCTCTTTTGGTGCCCATCGAGTTTCCCCACCTCGACTTCCATCCCAGGTTCTGTGTACTCGATGGTCATGCGGCAAAGCGCGATGTTTTTTGATAACTTCGGTGATCGGATACCGCTGGTGACGACACCAACCTGTTGTCTGCCGACGTGCACGCAATCGCCGTGCTCTGCGAGTTCGTCGCCCTCAAGCTCGAGACCAACCAGCTTGCGTTGAGGATTCTCTTTTCTTTTAAGTAGTGCCTCGCGACCGATGAAATCGTCCTGTTTGGTTTTCAGTGGCACAACAAACGGAATGCCTGCCTCAAAAGGATCTGTTTCATCGGTGAATTCGTAGTTGGCAAATATAAGGCCTGCCTCAACGCGCAAAAGATCAAGCGCTTCAAGCCCGAGTGGTGTGATCTTATGCGGTGCGCCGGCTTTAAACACGGTATCCCAAACTTCAGTTGCGTGTTTTGGATGACAAAAAATTTCATAGCCGAGCTCACCTGTGTAGCCAGTGCGTGAGACAACCAGTGGAATGCCTTCCGGGCCACCAATTCGCGCTACGGAAAATCTAAACCATGCGAGTTCTTCGATTGGTGTCTGATCGGGTTTGGTCCAAATAATTTCTTTTAGTAAGTCGCGACTTTTCGGACCCTGTACCTGCAGATTGTGCAACTGATCCGTTGAGGATTTTACCCATGCGTTCAAGCCGCGTTGTTTGGCCTGCTCACGTAACCAGATACCGCCGTAGTCGTTGCCACCTATCCAGCGGAAGTTGGTTTCGCACATTCGGAATACGGTACCGTCATCAATCATGCCGCCGTTTTCGTAACACATGGCTGTGTAGACAACCTGACCGGGTGAGAGTCTTCTAACGTCACGTGTTACGCAGGTTTGTAATAACTCTTCTGCATCCGGTCCCAGTACTTCAAACTTGCGCAGCGCTGAAAGGTCGGTTGCAATCACACCTTCGCGGCATGCCCAGTATTCATCAATGGGGCCGTGGTTGTTAAAGCGGTTGGCAAGCCAGTAACCGTTGTACTCGGTAAAGTTACTCGTTAACTTAGCGGTTCGTGAGTGAAAACCGGTTTCTTTTGTCAGTTGTGGTTCGGCGTCAGCTGTCATTCTAAAGGCCACTGCGGTTGAGAATTCGTGAATACCGGGGTACACGCGAACATGTATGTCGGTCGGGTTCCATGCGTTGGCGGGGTCAATATCGTCGGGGCAGGCGGATGCGACACAAACGAGATCTTTAAGTGCACGCATCAGCACGTAGTCTCCGGGCCGTGACCAGGGTTCTTCCACCAGTAGCTGGTTGTGATCATCAAATGTTGTGTTGAAAAAATTGTTCATTGCCATCCAGCCGGCACGTGGCTGAATACCATAAGGTGATAACGCTAAGTTAAAATTATCACTGCAGTTAACATGGCCTGGGTAGCCTGCATCGTCATAGTATTTTGCGGTGCAGGCAAGGCCGAATGAGTCGTGACGGCCGCAAGTGTCTCTGACCACTTCAACCATCGCTTTCATGTCCTGATCATAAAACTTGCTGTGCAGACCCGGAAGCGGGTAGGCGTGTGCCATCAGGGTTCTGGTGGTGGTCGCATCAAGGCAGCGCTCTGAGCCGTCTTGCAGTTTTTTAGCATCAAAGCACTGGAAGTCACTGCACTCTTTGCCTTCAACATCAATAATCTGAATATAGTCTCCGGCTTTAACGGTAAATGCTTTCGCAGTACATCGGTCTATGCGTTCATCAAGTATTGGGTCTGCGAGTGGTTCAGGTAGTTTGGGTTCAGCGTTAGTTGCAGGATCAGTGCGGACGATATACACCAGTAACTCTGTTGGCGGGTTTTGTTCATGGGCAGACATATCGCTGCCGGGTGCTGCGATGATGCAGGTTAGTGAATCATCTGCAGTAGCGCTGATGAGATGCTCTGCGGGAGTGTCTCCGTCCATCACCAGCAGGGATTTCATGCGGTCAAAAGTGATGTTGCGTTTCTTAAGCCCTGCAGCGACTCTTAATGAACCTTCTTGTGCACGTTGCAGCATGTTTGGGATTTTGCTGTCGATTTGCGTGGCGCCGTGAACCGATAGTGCGTTTGGCGTGCATTGGCCTGCTTTATCAAAAATTGCCAGTTCACATTGCTGTTTGCCTTCGGGATCTATGATTTCCAGTAGATCACCTGGAAATAAATCAATCACAATCATGCCGTCGGCATTGACCGGGTAACGCTCTGTATCGGCTGGCAGCTTAAGTGAACCCGGACGAATAACACCGGATTGAGCTGGCTCAAAGCGATGCATCATGATCATTATTTAGCACCCAGCAAATCGTTTCTTGCAAGCTCGAGATGCTCAATGGTTGCTTTCTCAGCTGCGTTGATATCCCGGATTGCCACGGCTTCAAAGATCGCGCGGTGTTGTTGGTTATAGATGGCTATTTGGGCGCTTGTAAGAATTTTGTCTTTGACCACGCTCCACTGGCGATGACATCGCACATCGTTAATATGGCTGCACATCCAGAGCATCAGTGAATTGCCGGTGCACTCTGCGAGTGTTAAATGAAATGCCTGATCTGCTTTACTGAAGTCTTCCGGTTCACACCGGTTGTTTAGTGCTTCGAGTTCTAAAACGGTTTTTTCAAGCGCCTCAAGGTTTTTGGCGCTGGCGTTATACACGGCCAGTCTGGCTGCCTGTACTTCCAGGCCCTTGCGAACCTCTATCAGTTCCATTGGGCTTGTGATGTTTGCAATTTCAGATTCACTAACCATTGCTTTGTGGCGTACGAATGTGCCGCTGCCAATGCGTCTTTCAATCAGCTTCAGGCTTTCAAGTCGCTCCATGGCTACACGCACGGTGCCGCGTGAGCATCCAAACTGCTCTGCGATGGATCGCTCTGCGGGTAAGCGTTCGTCGTACTGGAATTCGCCGCTGAGAATTTTCTGTTTCAGAGCGGCGGATACCGAGTGCGCATCTACATTCTGGTTAGTGTTTGCCTCGGTTCCCATAAGCGCAGTATCAGTTTCGCTGGTTGTGGTGTTTGCTCGATGGCGTACATCGGACCGCAGTCGTTTTATTGATTGCTTTCTCTCAGCAGACAAAGAGTTGCGAGGGATCAGTGGTTTAGACTGGTCCTAAATGGTACAAATCTACGTCGCTCTAAGCTAACCGTTTTCATTGCAATGTACAACTGTCAATAACTCCGACATAAAATTGTAACCTTTAAATGCAGGGTTTAATGCAAATAAGTATGGTCAAGCACATCGATATAGGGTTATATTAATGCTCGACATTGGTACAAAATTGGTGCTTTTTGATTGAAAAGCTGCTGATGTTGATGAGCCGCGTTCATATTAGCTGGCTCAATTTAAAGCCGGACTCTAACCAGCTACAACCAACTACCTAACGGGGGATTCATCAGTGGCAGCAGCAAAAACAGATCTGGAAAAATATGTATCGGCGGAAGGCCGAGACAAGCTGATCAAAGATGTTCGCAAGAAGATTGATCAGTTAGGCATCACTTATATTTACTATCAGTTTATATCTGTCACGGGGCGCATAGTCGGTAAGGGTATCCCTGCCAATCACTGGGAGCGAACCGCAGAAAAAGGGTTCCAGCTGGTATACGGTTCGACTGCAAACCTGTTTACCGATCGTGCTGGTGAATACATTGGTTATGGTCCGGAAGCATCAGAGCTTGTCGGCATTCCCGACCCGGACACTTTTTGTCAGCTACCGTGGGACAAAAGAATTGCACGCGTGTACTGCGTTTGCTTTCGCAACCGAGAAGAAAAAACAAACCCGGGTGGCCATCTGACTTCAGACTGTCGCGGTAACCTTATTTTCCAGCACAGAGAGTTCAAAAAGAAACACAAAATGGAGCTGCGCTGCGGCACTGAGCCTGAAATGATGTGGCTAAAAAAGGGCGAAGACGGTAAACCCGATGGCGGCTTTTCCAATCCCTACTGCTACCACATAGATCAGTTTGAATCTCTGCGTCCGGTGTTTATGAAGGTACTGGAGTATGCGCAGGCGATGGGGCTCGATATGATTCAGGGCGACCATGAAGATGCGCCCGGTCAGCTGGAATTGAACTGGACCTTTGACGATGTACTGCGTAACGCTGACAGACTGTCTACCTACAGACAAATCTGCGCACAGGTCGCGCGTGAGTTCGGTTTAATTGCCTGTTTTATGACGAAACCGTTTATGGGTGTTTCTGCCTCTGGCTGTCACCACAACACCTCGTTGTGGAAGGGTGGAAAAGATGTGGTGAATAAAATAGTTTATGACAAGCCGGGTGACTTACCAGGTATGCCACAAGTATGGACTTATCGCGATGGTGGCACCAATACCTTTATGCCTGAAGGCAAAGAAGCGCGTAAGCCGGGCAAAATCGGATTGTGGGCTATCGGTGGCACCATGAAGCACATCAACGCACTTACAGCGATTGGCTGTTCCACGGTGAATTCCTACAGACGTTTGTGGGATACCGGCTTCTGGGCGCCTGTATTTGCAGACTGGGGTTTTCAAAATCGTACTACGGGTATGCGTGTATCGGCACCAGGACGTTTTGAATTCCGCTCGGTTGATTCGATGGTAAATCCGTACCTGATGGGTTCAACGATTCTTGCTGCATTTGAAGACGGTATTGTTAATAAGATGGATCCCGGTGAGCCGGAAGAGCGCAATATATACGAGGCCATGGAAGAGGGTAAGAAAGTTAAGAAACTTCCAATGTCTCTGGGTGAAGCTTTAATCGCACTTGAGAAAGACAAAGTCATCAGAGCATATATGCCTGATGAAATGTACAAAGTGTTCCATGAGTATAAAAGCGATGAGTGGGAGACTTTTATGGCTACCGTCACCGACTGGGATACCGATACCTACATGGATTGTCTGCCTTAGATACAGCGTTATGTAGGGTACATGGCGAATGCTGCGTTGCAGCATTCGCCGTACAGTTTGTTAATTCTATATTTTAAACAGGAGGTATGCCATGTGCGGCATAGCCGGGTTAATACATCGCGGTAAAAGCGCTGACATCGGGTCGCAAATGACCTCGATGCTGCAGGCGCTGAAACACAGAGGGCCGGATTCCACCGGATACGCACTCTATGGTGAGAAAGGCTCCGACGATTATGTGATGCGCTTTAAAGTAGCGGAGCAGGAAGATTTTGCGTCCGGCTTTGATATCCATGACCTTGTTGTTGAGCGCAAAGCGACGGTTGATGCGCGCCTTAAAGAAATGAAAGTCAAAGTCAAAGCTGAAGATCAGGCGACAGACTACGCACACCGCTACACACTCAGCTTCGACGGTGATCTAAAGCGCGTTATAGATTTCGTTGAAGATGTTGAAGGTGTTGAGATTCTATCTATTGGCAACGCGCTGGAGTTAATCAAAGACCTGGGAGATGCGACTGTAGTTTCAGATCAATACAGTCTGAGTGGCTTTAAAGGCACGCATGCTATTGGCCACACCCGCATGGCGACAGAGTCGGATGTAGACATACGCTCTGCTCACCCTTACTGGGCGTACCCGTTTAACGATGTCTCTGTTGTGCACAATGGTCAGCTAACCAACTACTGGACTAACCGACGTGATCTGGAGCGTCGCGGTCACCGGTTTATGTCTGATTGTGATTCTGAATTGATTGCAGTTTATATTGCTCACCGAATTGATCAGGGTGACGATCTTGAAGCCGCTATGAAGCGCTCAGTAGATGAGCTGGATGGTGTATTCACTTACCTTGTCGCCACTGCGGATTCACTCGGTATGGCGAAGGATGTGATGGCTGCCAAACCAATGGTGCTATACGAAAGTGATGAACTGATTGCACTGGCTTCAGAAGAAGTCGCCATCCGCAGCATTTTTCCACATGAAATAGACACATTTGACCCATATGAAGGGGAGGTCCGGGTATGGCAGAGCTAAGCAAAGATCATGAATCGCACAAGCTCGGTATGCACACCGAGCAATTGTCCGGGCGTACACAACAGGTATTTTTTTCACCCTCTGCGGATGAGAACTTTGTCTACCATGACAGCATAAAAGTCGATTTTGACAAAAGCGCCGAGATTGATGCCGGACCGATGGAGATCAGCGATGTAAATACAAAAATTCGCGATCTCATGAAGCAGGGTATTGGCACAATTACGGTTAAAAATCCGAGTGCCAAGCACTCATTGGGTGTGGGCATACTCAATCGTTTGAACCTTAACTTTGAAGGCAGTCTCGGCTACTTCGGTTGTGGCCTGGCAGATGGACCTAACATTCGTATCAGCGGCCGTGTGGGTTGGTCCTGTGCGGAAAATATGATGTCCGGAACCATAGTTGTTGAAAAGAATGCAGGTTCTACTTTTGGTGCTGCGATGCGTGGAGGCGATCTTGTCTGTAAGGGCGATGTCGGTTCACGTACTGGTATTGATCAAAAGGGCGGCACCATTATTGTTGGCGGCAACGCCGGTGCGTTTAACGGTTTCATGATGCAGCGTGGCCGCATAGTTATTCTCGGTAATGCTGGTAAAAACCTTGGTGACTCCATGTATGACGGCACTATCTATGTCGGTGGAGAAATCGAAGACTTAGGTGTTGATGCAATAGAAGGTGAAATGACGGAAGGTGAAGCCGAGTGGCTTGAAAACAAGCTTGCACTCTATGGTATGAAAGCGCCTAAAGGTGTGAAAAATCTAACCAAAATTGTAGCCGGTAAGCAACTTTGGAACTACGACAACCTCGAACCTTCTGAAAAGAAACTCGTTCTATAACTAGCTGAGACATTAAAGGATAACTTATGAGTGATAAGCGTAATAAAGATGTCATCGGCGCGAGTTTTATGTTTCCGCCGAATGTCGTTGATGATATTCATATTAAGGCAGAGCTTGGCCGTTACCGCATGCGCGGGTTTTCATTGTTTAAGAAAATTCCCACCTGGGACGACCTGACTTTTCTACCCGGTACCCTGACGCGATTTGTTATTGAAGGCTATCGTGAAAAGTGTGAAACCAAAACTGTACTTGGTCCTCGTGCCAAGCGACCGTTAGAGCTCGATATTCCTGTGTACATCACAGGCATGAGCTTTGGCGCGTTAAGCTATGAAGCAAAAACAGCACTAGCGCGCGGCGCTACCATGGCGGGTACTGCAACGTGTTCTGGTGAGGGTGGAATGATCCCTGATGAACGTCGTTATTCTGAAAAATGGTTCTATCAATGCATCCAGTCGCGCTACGGATTTAACCCGCATCATCTGCGTCTGGCAGATGCCTGTGAATTTTTTATCGGGCAGGGTTGTAAGGTAGGTTTGGGTGGCCACTTAATGGGTCAGAAAGTAACTGATCAGGTGGCAGAGATGCGCTCACTGCCTGCGGGTATTGATCAACGCTCCCCTGCACGTCACCCTGACTGGTTAGGGCCGGATGATCTGGCACTTAAAATTCAGGAAGTGCGTGAGGCGACTAACGGTGAAATACCAATTCAGTTAAAACTGGGTGCGGCACGCGTATATGATGATGTTCGTATGGCGGCTAAAACCGACCCTGATGTAATTTATATCGATGGTATGGAAGGTGGTACAGGTGCCGGCCCGCATATCGCGACAGAAGAAACCGGTGTTCCTGGTATCGCTGCCATTCGGCAGGCACGTAAAGCGCTTGATGATGTCGGTAAGTCAGGTGACGTATCGCTTGTTTACGCAGGTGGTATCAGAAATGGCGGTGACCTGGCTAAAGCAATTGCCCTTGGCGCTGATGCCGTTGCAATTGGTCACTCATCACTAATGGCTCTTAACTGCAACAAGGATATTCCTGAAGCAGACTTCCCGAAAGAAATGGGTGTTGAAGCGGGTGAGTGTTATCACTGCCACACAGGCCGTTGCCCTGTTGGTGTTGCAACGCAGGATCCAAAGCTTCGAGCACGCCTCGACCCTGATGCAGCCGCAGAACGTGTTTATAACTTCCTGCATACTCTTACTATTGAAGCGCAGCTGCTTGCACGTGCCTGTGGTAAGACGTACATGCACTCCCTTGAGCCCGAAGATCTTGCGGCGCTTACGATGGAAGCATCGGCACTTGCTCAGGTTCCTCTGGCAGGCTCACAACACACTGTCGGTCGCCCCGACATGACTCGTTACTAATTCGGAGGGGATAACAGCATGGCTAAGAAAAAAGCTAAGTCCAAAGCTAAAAAGCGAAAAGTCACGGCAAAGCGCAAGGTAACCTCTAAGCGTAAAGCCCAAAAAGCTAAAGCAAAGAAAAAAACAAAGAAAAAAGCTTCAAAGAAAAAAGCGAAGCGAAAAGCAGCGGCCAAAGGTAAAAAGAAAACTGCGGCAAAGCGCAAGAAGGTTGCGGCCAAAGGTAAGAAGGCGGCTGCCAAAAGCAAGGCCAAAGCCAGGCGTAAAAAAGGTAAGGCAGGGGGTATTGATCATTTTATCAATACCGATGGCCTCGATTCCGAACGCGAAAAGACCATCGGGCAGCATATCGGGTATCGCTATGACGTGAACCTGGTGCCGGACTACAGTCGGATCACCCCTTTCCTGACCAAGTACATAGAGACCATGGGCTGGTCAGATCTGAACTGGCTGGAAGATGTTCACATGGGCTACGAGGAAAATCGCGCGGCAGTTTTTGATCGCAATATCAATGGTTGGGTGACGGTGCCTGCAAAAATGAAGCTGCCGAATAATCAGCAGGATCGCGACATGATCGCACGTGAGTTGCTGATCAAGTTCCAGATGTCACCAGATCACCCGATGGTGGAGTTGAACAAGGCTTACGCCAAGTTCTAGTGGCCAGGTTTTAATGGCTTTGAAGTGCCCGGATTCCGGGCACTTTTTGTTTCAGGTTAATATAGAATGATTCAGTGTCCGGAGTTAAAGCGGCGCGTATATCTGCGACATTCTTTATTGTATTGGTTTGTCCGCGTCAGGTATTGGTTTTACAGCTTGATATCTTTCGCTGATACATAAATACTACGACTGAGTTTAGGCAG
This sequence comes from uncultured Granulosicoccaceae bacterium, assembly GCA_964409445.1. Lineage (GTDB taxonomy): Bacteria > Pseudomonadota > Gammaproteobacteria > Granulosicoccales > Granulosicoccaceae. The sequence goes on along the minus strand of CAYPDN010000013.1, from coordinate 287 downwards.
TCTGGTCAAATACCAGTTTCAATAACACCGGACTCGCTTTACCGGGTGGCCATTTATTTAAAATGGCAGTCCGCAGTCCGCACAACACCATCAGGGGGAATTAATGAACGATGAAGTGCAAGCAGCGATAGACGCTGCACTTGCCGGGCACACCACGATAAATCTGGAGATTTATTACTGGTGGTGTACGGCACTCATGATTGCGATCCACGCGGGCTTTTTAGCCTACGAAATGGGCGCCTCACGCAGCAAGCACGCGCTTGCTTCCGGTGTGAAAAACATATTGG
>CAYPDN010000012.1:25416-29319 GCA_964409445.1 uncultured Granulosicoccaceae bacterium | reverse complement strand
GTCTTGCCCAGGCAGCCAGTTCAGATTTTATCCTCGATACCTCAAAGAAGTATCGCCTAATTACTCGCAGTGACTTCGATGGGCTCGCGTGCGCAGTATTGTTGAAGCATATCAATGTGATCGACGATATTAAATTTGTGCACCCGAAAGACATGCAGGACGGCTCAATCGAGATCAACGAAAACGATATCACCACCAACCTGCCCTACGTCTCAGAATGCTACCTGGCTTTTGATCACCATTTGAGTGAAACCATCAGAAACGGCGCACACGACAACCATATCATTGATGCAGAAGCACCTTCTGCCGCCAGAGTGGTCTACGACTACCTTGGTGGCGCAGCCACATTCCCTGCAGCCTGGGAAGACATGATGGTTGCTGTAGATAAAGCCGATTCGGCACAGTACGAACGCCATGAAATTCTGGAACCCACTGACTGGACGCTTCTCAACTACCTTATGGATGCGAGAACCGGACTTGGCAGATTCCGCAACTTTACCGTATCCAATTATGAGTTGATGATGAAACTCATCGACTACTGTGCAGAGCACAACATCAAAGAAATTCTGCAGCTGCCAGATGTTGTCGAACGCATAGAACTGTACGATTCAATGAAAGACGAAGCCCGTGACCAGATCAAAAGATGCGCAACAGTGCACGGCAACCTTGTAGTACTGGACTTACGAGAAGAAGAGACCATCTACCCAACAAACCGGTTCACGATTTATGCGATGTTCCCGGAATGCAATATCTCGATTCATCAGATGTGGGGATTGAAAAAACAGAATGTTGTATTTGCGACTGGTAAATCGATCCTCGACCGCGGTTGTAAAACCAATGTTGGGGAGCTTTGTCTGCAATACGGCGGCGGTGGTCATCAGGCTGCTGGCACCTGTCAGGTGAGCACAGACCGCGCAGAAGTTGTGCTCGGCGAACTGATAGCCTCTATCAACAAAGTCGGCTAATTATTGCATTGCGCACCCGGCAACCGGGTGCGCACTTTAACGGCAACCAAGTTGTTAAAGCCGGTAAAAACACGCAGCACAGCACTTCCAATCTAAAGAGCTCCCCAAACCGCCGCATCCTTCATCTGTACTCGCAAATCACAAGGCAAGTCATTAGAATGATTTGACTGAGAACAGATGAGTACCATGAGCAAATCGATCAAAAACCGCCACGGTTTCACCACCCGGACAATCCATGCCGGTCAATCACCGGATCCATCGACCGGTGCGATCATGCCACCAATTTACGCGACGTCTACCTATGTGCAGTCAAGCCCGGGTGTACATCAGGGCTACGAGTACAGCCGATCTCAGAATCCTACCCGTATGGCATACGAGCGCTGCATTGCAGACCTCGAAAGCGGCAATCGCGGCTTTGCATTTGCATCTGGTCTCGCGTCACTTGCAACCCTGCTCGACCACTTCAATCCGGGTGATCATATCGTCGCGATGAACGACCTCTACGGCGGCTCTTACAGACTCTTTGAAAACGTCAGGCGCGGATCACAGGGACTGGACTTTTCATTTGTCGATCTGGCCAACGCAGACTTACTGGAAGAAGCCATCACTCCCAAAACCCGGATGATCTGGGTTGAAACACCTACCAACCCGTTACTAAAACTCGCCGATCTCGAACGCATCGCGGCAATAGGTAAATCTAAAGGCATTATGTGCTGTTGTGACAATACTTTCGCAAGCCCGTATGTACAGAGACCTCTGGAGTTCGGTTTTGATCTGGTTATGCACTCTGCAACCAAATACCTGAACGGTCACAGCGATATGGTCGGCGGTGTATTAGTCGTTGGCGACAATAGCGAACTTGAAGAGAGTCTGACGTTTTTACAAAATTCGGTCGGCGCAATTCAAGGCCCGTTCGATAGCTTTCTGGCGCTGCGCGGACTAAAGACACTCTCACTCAGAATGCAACGCCACTGCGAGAGCGCTCAGGAAGTAGCCAACTATCTGGAAGCACATAGTGGTGTAGAAAAAGTATATTACCCAGGCCTTAAAAGCCATCCGCAGCACGAGCTGGCACAAAGACAAATGGACGGACCGGGCGGCATGGTCACAGTAGTATTAAAAGGGGGTCTGCCAAGTGCTACGAAGTTCCTCGAGAAAGTAGAGATATTTGCTCTGGCTGAAAGCCTCGGTGGTGTCGAAAGTTTGATCGAGCACCCGGCCATAATGACACACGCCTCTATACCGGCAGAGCAAAGAGCAGAACTTGGCATCGACGACGGGCTGGTAAGACTCTCTGTTGGCATTGAAGATCTCGATGATCTTATTGCAGATATTGACCAAGCCCTAACCTGATATAAGTTGGCCGGATCTACCATAGCCTGATCTATCCAGGACACCAAAAATCGAAACCAAAGTAACGAATAAGAAATCAGCTAACAAAAGGACATAGCATGAAAGGCGCAGGCGGTACTCCAGGTGGAGTGGCAACATTTCTGATCGGGCTGGTTATGACTTGTGGCGGCTTTTATTTGTTGCTCAACGCAATCGTGCTGCGTGCCAGCTTCGGTTTCGGCTATCGAGTCTACTCTGTCGGAGGATATGGCATCACCAGCGGAATGATTATGATTCCGTTTTTGTTTGGTATCGCTATGATTTTTTACGACAGACGCAGCTTCATTGGCTGGCTACTCACAATTGGGTCGGTTGTATCATTAATCTTCGGCGTGCTTTCAACCGTCAATTTCTCGATGCGCGGTATGTCAGCATTTGATCTTATGGTGATACTGGTATTGGCGTTTGGCGGCATCGGCCTGCTACTGCGATCCCTTGGTGATAGATCAGATGTGCCTGAGTCGCGATGAAATACAACGGTGAAAGATACGAGCTGGCTCGACAAGCCCAAGATCAGCTACTAATTTCAGAGCCCGACATTATTGAGCTCAAGCACTCTCTCGGCGCGATAACTTGACCGCACTAACGGTCCGGATACAACTTCAAGAAAACCACGCTGCAAGCCCCACTGTCGATAGAGATCGAACTCCTCGGGACTAACATAGCGCTGCACTTCAAGATGATTAGCGGTGGGGCGCAGGTATTGCCCCATAGTCAGAATGTCTACGTTTGCCGCTCGCAAATCATCCATTGTCTCTTTGATTTCAGCTTCTGTTTCACCAAGACCCAGCATCAAACTGGTTTTCGTTAAAACATCAGGTCGATGAGCTTTAGCATGCTTAAGCACACTGATGGTCTGTTCATAGCCTGCACGAATATCACGCACCGGATGGGTTAAGCGACGCACTGTTTCAACATTCTGTGCAAATACTTCGAGACCGGAGTCGACTACCAGCTCAACTAGTTCGGTACGTCCATCAAAATCGGGGGTTAACGCTTCAACAGCGGTTTGAGGGCGCAATGTTTTAATCGCTTTTACGCAGGCCGCGTAGTGTGCAGCACCTCCATCGGCAAGGTCATCACGATCAACCGAGGTAATCACCACATATTTTAGATCCATCAGTTCTACAGAGCGTGCAGTATTGGACGGCTCAGCTTCATCAAGCCAGCCATTCGGATTACCGGTATCTACAGAGCAGAAGCGGCAGGCGCGTGTACATACCGCACCCATTACCATGATTGTTGCAGTTCCAGAGGTCCAGCACTCACCGATGTTGGGACACTTGGATTCCTCACAAACCGTTGCAAGCTTGTGCTCGCGCACATTGTTTTTTACATCCTCATACTTGCCGCCACCAGGGATTTTAGCGCGCAGCCATGATGGCTTGCGACCTGCAACAGGCGCCGTTACGTTGTTACTCTTTATGCCGTCCTTAATTGCTTTGAAACCATTCCCGGTGACATACTTATTACCGGAATTGACTACCACGGGAATGTCGCCAAGTACAGATGGCTTATCTTGCGAATTGCCAGCCATTAACTGTTG
>CAYPDN010000012.1:1590-25316 GCA_964409445.1 uncultured Granulosicoccaceae bacterium | reverse complement strand
GAATGTCGCCAAGTACAGATGGCTTATCTTGCGAATTGCCAGCCATTAACTGTTGTCCTTCTTTTTACCCTTTAGGCCTTGGCCCATCAACAAGTCGCCATTGTCAATTCTTTTGGCTGCCAGCGCCTCGACAAGAAGTTCGACTAATCGATCCGATACAGACGCGATGCTACTGAGCTTTGCTTCATTCGAAATTTGTGTCACTTCCAGTCCTGCATAACCACACGGGTTAATTCTGTTAAAGGGTTCAAGATCCATATCGACATTTAGCGATAATCCGTGAAAGCTACAGCTACGCCTGATACGCAAACCAAGTGCTGCAATCTTTTTATTATCAACATACACCCCGGGTGCATCACGGCGGCTGTTCGCGCAGATGCCATGTTCCAACAGCAATAAGATAACGACGTCTTCCAGTAGTTCAACCAGGCTGCGAACACCCAGTTCGTAGCGCCGCAAATCGAGCAACGGGTAGACAATAATTTGGCCCGGGCCGTGATAGGTCACCTGACCGCCACGATCAGACTGCACTATCGGTATATCACCCGCATTGAGAATATGCTGCGGATCGCCTGCCTGGCCCAAAGTATAGACTGGAGAATGCTGCAGCACCCAGATCTCGTCGGCAGAATCCGCTGTTCGGGTATCGGTAAATCGCTGCATATCAACGAAGACACCCGCATAGCGTTGCTCGCCCAAAAATTTTACAACCGGACTGCTGACAGTCAGGGACTCTATATCGGGAGTTTTATCAACAGGTTGAGACACACGATCACCGGGCTGGGAGATCCCGAGATTATAACACCCACACCACCCGATCATCGGCATTCATGGTAGTGAACACCAGATCGAGCTCAGCCTGATCACGCGCAGTGAAATTGATGGTCACCGAGATGTAGGTGCCGTTTTTACTTTCACGGGTTTTATGCGTAACGGTATCAGACGCCGCAATGATTGATGTAACTACAGATTTCGCATGGTCGGCGAAATCATCACGGTCTTTACCAACCGCCTTGATCGAATAGGTATCCGGAAAATCGCGAATTGGACGGCCGTCATCCATTGTTGCCACCATTCTTGTTACCGTCTGCAGTATAGTGAATCACGCTAAATTACCCGCAATGGCCCGCAATGGCCCGATGCAATGGTTAACAGCAGCTAGCGGGCTGTGTGGGTAGTTCGGCAACAAACAGGCAAACATCCACTAGTCAAGAATACGCTTGAGCTTGTCAGTGGTGCGGGAAATAATACCAGCCTGCTCAACCGGCTGAATAGCGACGATTGGCAACTCTGCAATAAGTTTATCTTCAAGTTTAACTTTGAGTAAACCTAACTCCTGACCTTCGGTGATCGGTGCAATCAGATCACGTGACAAATGCATCTCTCGTGAAATCGCAGCACTTTGACCCGTTGGCAGCGTGACAAATTTATCGTCTCTGGTGGCCATCGCTACATTGTCCAGCGTGCCACCCCATACCTTGGCATCACCCAACTTTTTATTGGCAGTGGCAAGCTTAATCGTTTCAAAGAAACGGAAACCGTAGTTAAGAGCTCGTAAACTCTCCGTACTTCGAAGCTGCTCGTTACGAGCACCAAGCAATACACTGATCAAACGCATATCACCACGTTTGGCAGAGGCCACAAGACAATAGCCGGCAGCTTGCGTGTGGCCAGTTTTAATACCGTCTACTGTCGGGTCGCGCAGCAGCAACGTATTGCGGTTCTTCTGTGTAATACCGTTAAATGAAAACTCTTCAACAGAGTATAGTTTGTAGTGATTAGGGTGATCACGAATAACTGCTCGTGAAAGCACTGCCATATCACGCGCAGTTGTATAGTGATCAGGTGATGGCAAACCTGTTGAATTAGCAAAGTGTGTATCTTTCATACCCAGCCGTTGCGCCATTTGATTCATCATCGACACAAAGCCTTCTTCAGTGCCGCCAACATGTTCCGCCAGCGCAATACTTGCGTCGTTTCCGGATTGCACTACGAGGCCATACATCAGGTCTCGTACCGATACCAGAGAACCAGGCTCTAAAAATGAACGCGAGCCAATCGCCTTATGGGCCCTGTCACTAACCGGAACCATGTCTTCAGGTGTCAAATTCCGGAACTTCATTTCAGAGGACACCAGGTAGGCTGTCATCATTTTGGTTAAGCTCGCAGGCTCAAGCCGTTCACTGGAGTTATGCTCAGCGATGACTTTACCGGTGTTGTAGTCAATCAACATATAGCTCTTTGCCGCAAGCCCCGGTGCTGCCGGTATTGGCATTGCGGCACTACTCATATGATTGCCGGTCGCGCTTAAAATTGCGTTCGCGTTGCCATCGGTCCCAGCAATATCAGCAGTATTAGCTTCAGCCTGGACAAACGCAGCACCCAGGATCAGCGCTGCGAGCAGACCGGACAGAAATGTAGTGGCAATTATTTTGGATCGAGCGGTCACGAAGCTTCCGATAGACAGGACAGCAAACAGGAAGTACCAGGTGCACACCACCTGGTACTCTTTTGAGAATTTACTTTACGTTAACAGTAAAGTTATCAAGCCCGGCTGCGGACAGCTTGCCAGACACATCGCTTGCATGCTGTTGCGACACGATAGGTCCAACGGTAATACGATACATCAGCGAGTCTTTCAACGGCTTAACGTGTACCTCTTCCCCGGGAGCTGCCAATACTACATCAACGGCGATTCTTTCTGCATCGGCAACATCAGCATACACACCCGCCTGAACGTAGTAGCCACCGCGGTCCTTGCCAGAAGGCAACTGCACGGCTTGCACCGCCGCTGGTACGACCGCTACACCCTGAACGCTGGCACCGGTGGCAACCGGTGTCAAAGAATCCTGGATCTGCTTTTCCAGTTCATCGGGCTGTTGTGCATCCCGTTGTCCATCAGTCACCTCAGGCATTAACTCATCGAGAGGCAGCAGCACACCGTCTGCGCCTGCTTCAGCCACAGTAGTATCGGCCACCGGAATATCAGAGAGCGAAGCGTTATTGGAAGGTGCGCTTTCATCAGTCATAACAGGCGCAGGTGCAGGGGTTGTGATCGGCAGTGGCGTAATCGGGTTGTCATCAAAATCAACTGCTGCGACGCTAATCACTTCTTCCGGTTGCATCTGTATCGGTTCACCCGGAACAAGGTCTCTTTCACTACCGTCCTCATTGGCATAGTAAAAATCGATCTCGAGTTCGTTTTCAGGTCCGCTCAGCGCCATCACTTCTTCAGGGCTCAAAGCCTGAATATCTACCGTGCCGGTTCCGTCGTTAACCATGCCGAGACGCAGGGCGGCCGCAAAAGATAAATCAATGATCCGGTCACCTGAAAACGGTCCGCGATCATTAATCTTAACGATCACAGAACGACCATTCTCCACATGAGTCACTTTGGCATAGGTAGGCAGCGGTAACGTCTTATGCGCAGCTGTCAGACGATACATGTCATACACCTCGCCATTTGATGCGGTACGCCCGTGAAAATTCGGTCCGTACCACGAGGCAACACCACGTGCTGAGTAACCGTCTGAACTGTCCAGTGTGTGGTAACGCTGACCGCGCACAACATAAGATTCCATGTTGCCGCGTTTGCTTTTCCTGATTTTAAGCCCGGGTTCTTCGGCGCCTTTTGAACCACCCTGAACGTTGTCAGTAACAAAAAGATCGCCCGGAGATGAAGCCTGACTAGTTCGCGACGGAAAGCCCTCAGGCAAATGGGCGCAACCTGTTGCAAACGCAACAAGGCCCCCAACAATAACGGCATTGCTGAATTTCATTAATTAACCCTCGGTGCGCAAACGGTCGCCCTGGTCAGCGACTTTCTTTGCGCGATTTTATTTCCCGGCTGAGCTGGTGCACAGCCATCGCATAGAGGTTACTGTGGTTGTATCGCGTAATCACATAGAAGTTGTGATGCGCTATCCAATACTCAGTACCCGACTCGGCCTCTAACTGTAATAAGGAGTACTTGCCAGTGCCTTTACGTTTTGGATAGATGCCGGCGCTGGCAAGTTTACGATCCGAAGTCACAGGCTTGGGGTTATCGACAACCAGGCTCAATGCCGCGTCAGTGATCTGTGTCGGCTCTACTACTGCCTGACCCTCTTTCCATCCGTGGCGTTTAAAATAGTTTGCCACACTGCCCACTGCATCCGGCACGCTCTGCCACAGATCGTTTTGTTGGTCACCGTCGAAATCAATCGCATAAGCCCGATAGCTACTGGAGATAAATTGCGGCATACCGAATGCGCCTGCATACGAGCCTTCAAGCTCATTAATATTGAGTTTGTTTTCTGCAGCCAACAAAAACAGTTCGGCTAACTCGCCGCGAAAAAAAGACGCGCGTGGCGGATATTCAAACGCCAGCGTGCTGAGTGCATCGATAGCCCGAAAGCCACCACTTATTCTTCCGTAGAAAGTCTCAACACCTATTATCGCAACGATAACTGATGCCGGAACACCGTATTCTTTTTCCGCTCTGGCAAGGATATTTTCATTCTCAGACCAAAAAGTAACTCCCGCATTAATGCGCTCGTCGGTCAGGAAGATTTTCCTATAGCCTTTCCATTCAAGTCGTTTTTCAGCAGGCCTGCTTATCAACTCCAATACTCTGTCACTGCGTTTTGCCTTTCTTAAAGCCGCTGTGACATCAGCCGAATTGAGTTTGTGCTTTACCACCATATCAGCGATGAACGCTTTACCCTCTGGTGTCTCGCTGTAATCGGCACGCACCACATTTACAACCAGGCTGGCAGCAAGTACAAGGGAAGTTGTTAGATACGAACAGGTTGCAGGTTTTATCATGAGCGGGTTCAGCTACTGTAGCGACGTTGCACGCCGTTAAACTGGATCATCATGATGCGATATTTACCGCTGCCCGATAACTGTAATTGCACAGGGTCGGCAATTTTTTTCCGTTGTGTAACTGATACAACAGCAACTGATTGCGTTTTGGAAACCCGGACTTCTGTACATGGAATACTCAACGAGTTGATAAGTACATCAGTTTTTCGTTGTTGCGGACATAAAAAAGCCCGGCGCATGGCCGGGCTTTTTTACATCTTCAACTTCAACTTTGCTGGCTAGCCAAGCAGTGGTGCAATAACCAATGAAACAATCGCCATCACATTGATGAGAATGTTCATGGCCGGCCCTGAAGTATCTTTGAACGGGTCGCCCACGGTATCGCCAACAACTGCAGCTGCATGAGTCTCTGTACCCTTGCCACCCAGGTTGCCTTTTTCAACATACTTTTTAGCGTTATCCCATGCACCGCCAGCATTCGCCATCATCAGCGCCAGCATCACGCAACCAACCAGAGCACCACCAAGGAATCCACCCAGTGCTTCTGCACCAAGACCAAAGCCGATCACCGGTGGTGCACCAATCGCGAGTACACCCGGAAGAATCATCCGTCGCAGTGCTGCAGTGGTTGCAATCTTCACACAACGCGCGTTATCGGGCTTGCCGGTACCTTCAAGCAAACCGGGAATTTCACGAAACTGCCGACGAATTTCCTTGATCATGTCAAACGCCGCGGCACCCACCGCACGCATGGTGATAGCGCTAACCAGAAACGGGAAGATGCCGCCGATAAACATACCCACCAGCACCACCGGGTTACCGATATCGAGGCTGAACTCCGGATTCTTAAGTTTAATGGTCTGAATAAATGCAGCAATGATTGCAAGCGCTGCCAAACCTGCAGCACCGATCGCAAAACCCTTACCGATTGCAGCAGTGGTGTTACCTACTTCATCAAGACCATCTGTGATCTTGCGAGTTTCTTCACCCATGCCCGCCATCTCTGCAATACCGCCAGCGTTGTCTGCAACAGGTCCATAGGCATCGATCGCCATAGTGATACCAACAGTGGCGAGCATACCGACCGCTGCAATACCAACACCGTACAAACCAACCAGCGAGCTTGCAGTAAAGATAATCACGCAGAGTGTCAGCACTGGTACCACAACCGACTCCATACCCAACGCGAGGCCGGAAATCATTATTGTTGCAGGACCGGTCTCACCGTCTGCCGCCAGACGTCTGACTGGTGCACCACCTGTGTAAAACTCGGTTACCAGACCGATGACCATACCACCGACCGCACCTGCGACAACACACATCCATACTGACAGTGAAACACCACTCATCAGCGTTACCAGAAGAGCTGCAACAATAAATATTACTGTCGCGCCAATAGTGCCGTAACGCAGCGCCTGCTCTGGTGATTTATCAGACATCCGCTTAACCAGAAAAATACCGGCAATCGAACAGAGCAATCCAACCGATGACAACGCCAGTGGAAGGAAACTTAGAGTACTGTTTTGAATACCGTCACCGAGCCGTGCAAGCTCGGCGACCGTCATGGTAGAGGCAATAGCAATTGATGCGATCATACTGCCGCAATAGGATTCAAAAATGTCAGAACCCATACCGGCAATGTCACCTACGTTGTCACCTACGTTATCTGCAATAACGCCTGGGTTACGGGGATCATCTTCCGGTATACCCGCTTCAATTTTACCGACCAGATCGGCACCAACATCAGCGCTCTTGGTAAAAATACCACCACCAACACGGGAGAACAGTGCGACTGACGATGCACCCATACCAAAGCCGTGAATGGCCTCAGCATGCTCATGACCCCAAAACCAGTACAACAGGCCAAGACCCAGCAGACCCGCTGAAGCTACGGTAAGACCCATGATCGAACCGCCGAAAAATGCCACTGTCAGTGCCTCTGAAGCACCTTTCTCGGCAGCGGCAACCGTGGTTCTGACATTCGCACGGGTGGCGGTATACATACCAAACCAACCGGCGGCCGCAGAGAAAAAAGCACCGACGAGGAATGCGATTCCAGTATTCGGACTCTCAAACGCATAAAAAAGAGCAGCTGCAACAACCACCACAAAAAGCAGCAAAATAGTGTATTCACGCACCAGAAAGGCCATGGCACCCTTTTGAATCTCCCGAGCGATTTCGGCAGCTTTGCCGTCTCCCTCGGGGTACTTAAGCACCTGCATGTATACATAAACCGCCATCGCGAGCCCAAGCACGCCCAGCAGTACCGGAATAAACCCCATATGCTAAATCCTCTGTAAGTTTTATAGGAAGGTATTGTTACTCAGTGGTTTTTGGCCCGGCGATACAACTCGCCGCCCTGCTGCGGAGGGATTTTGCCTCAAGCAGCAACAGGTGCCAAGCTAAACAAGCCAATTGACGGTATGTATTTCGCCCAACAGACCTTTTCTTTAGCACAGCAAACTAATCCTGCCGAGCTAATTGCCCGCGCTCTGAGGCACAGTACGGGGGAAAGTCAGGCCGGAACCACTCGATCAGATGCTTCAACTGACTCCGGCAATTGCCAGTCAATTACTGCTTTACCACGCTGCTGCAGATAGTCGTTAGCTTTGGAAAAGTGCTTACAGCCGGTGAATCCACGCACCGAAAGTGGTGACGGGTGGGCGCTTTGCAGCACCAGATGCCGGTTTTGATCAATCATTTGACCTTTGCGTTTGGCGTAGCCGCCCCACAGCATAAATACCGTGTTTTCTGTGTTTGTATTCAGAACCTCGATTACCGCATCGGTGAAAGTCTCCCAGCCCATCCCCTGATGCGATGCTGCAGCACCGTGCTCGACAGTCAACACACTATTGAGTAAAAACACCCCCTGTTTAGCCCATGACTCAAGGTATCCATGCTTTACGGGAGTAACTCCAAGATCACTTGCAAGCTCTTTGTAAATGTTGCGCAGCGACGGCGGGATTGGGACGCCGGGCAACACTGAAAAGCACAGACCATGGGCCTGATTCGGCCCGTGATACGGGTCTTGCCCGAGAATTACCACTTTTACATTATTAAACGGCGTTAGATTGAAAGCGGTAAACCAGCGCTCGGGAGTCGGGTAAATAGTCGCCCCCGCTTTGCCGCGCGCCAGCAGCTGTGCCCGCAATTCCTTCATGTAAGGCTGCTCAAACTGCGCACTCAGCTGAGACTTCCAGCCCGCTTCCATCTTTACATTTTCAGTTGTTTTACCAGAGACTGCCACTGATGGATCCCCTGTTTGATTCAGCACACATTAAACATGAATCCAGATCGCCTTTCACGTTAACCGGACGTCTAGCCAGATAGATAGCCAGCTTAGATAGATTGACACGTTAGTTAAGCATCGTGCAGCCTTAAAAGCGGCTATTCTACCGGTTGTCCATTAACACCCCTCGCGCGCATACTCTTGAATTCTTCCCCTGACTCAGCTGAACCCAGAGAGCCAGCCAGAGCGCGTGCGGGATATTCTGCTGTCTGCTTATCCGCCCTGTTACTGGCCGTATCCACAACCGTCAAAAGCCAGCTCCAAACACCAGCGCAGTATGAAACTGCGGATTCACACTGTATATCACCGGCAGTCGCACCCTTACCAGACTCCGCAGCCGCTAAAAAACTGGCAAGTGCAGCGTCAAATGAAACAGATTTTTTTCCAAATGAGTCTCTGCAAGGGTCAGTAGAACTTTCAGCCGAGAGTGCAAACAACGACCCGGATGATCCTGAAGTCATTCTTCTCAACGGCACTATCTCCATTCAACATCGCGACGGTGAGCTGACTGCAGAGAACGCGCAATTTGATTCCCGCACAAACATAGCCACTGTCGATGGAGACATGTCGTACCGTGCAGCGGGTCTTGAAGTACAGAGCACCGACGCTACGCTTAATGTTACCGAAGGAACATTTGAGCTGGGTGAATCCGGATACGAACTGGGTAGCGGTGAAGCGGTAGCGCAAGGACGCGCTCGAAGAATCACTCGCGATGAAACCGGTGACCTTCGCTTAAAGGATGCTACCTACACAAGCTGCCCACCAGGAGATAACGGCTGGCTGATCAGTGCGGACAGCATCAAGCTCGACGCTGAAAAGGGCGTTGGAACCGCGCAGGATATTACACTGCGATTTAAAGATGTACCGGTTTTCTATGCACCGGCGTTTAGCTTCCCGATAAACGATCAGCGCAAAACAGGGTTGCTGGCGCCACGTATTAATCAAAGCGACGAAACAGGCCTTGAGTACAGACAACCGTTTTACTGGAACATCAGACCAGATACCGATGCAACATTTACCGTACGCGCTATGTCTGATCGCGGTCTTCAGCTGCAAACCGAACTGCGGCATTTAAACCGCCTGGGTAACTGGATTTTAAACCACGAGTTCATCGACGACGACAGCAGGTTTGTTCCAGGTCAAAACCGATCCTATGCCAGGCTACGCCATCTTGGGGGTTTTTCAAACCGCTGGACTACATCAATAGACCTGAATAACGTCAGCGACAGAGACTACTTTGAAGATCTGGGTGACACCTTAAACATTGCCGGAGTCACTCACCTTGAACGTCGCGCAGACATTACCTATACCGCAGAAGACTATGTCTTTCGCTCAAGGTTCTTAACTTATCAAACAGTCGATGAAGACATCGTAGCCGCTGATCGACCATACAGACAGCTACCACAGTTTACGCTTAACTATAAAAAGTACTTTGCCGATGCGTCAGTCAACGCAACAGTAAATACCGAGTGGGTATTCTTTGACCGTGCCGACTCTGTCACCGGTGCTCGTCTCGACTTATATCCGAGACTTGAATGGAACCGGACACGCACATCATGGTATTCAATAGTGGCAGGCAGTGTCAGGTACACCGATTATATTTTAAATAATTCTGTATCTGAAAACAGGACAGTGCCAACATTCTCAACTGATGTCGGGATGTTCTTCGATCGAGTCAACCAGGACGGCAGCAGACTAACACTCGAACCCAGACTCTTTTACCTGTATGCGCGAAGAACTAACCAGGATGATCTGCCGGTGTTTGATACCGGCGCACTCGATTTCAATTTTGAGCAACTATTTCGTGAGAACAGTTTTTCCGGCGCCGATCGTATTAACGATGCCAATCAACTTAGCTTCGCTTTAAGCTCAAACATGATCAATGCACAGGGGCGAGAAAAGTTTCAAGCCAGTATCGGTCGAACTCTGTTCTTTCAGGACCGCACAGTACAACTGCCGGGCGGCGAGGTAGAAACAGCATCAAGCTCGGATATTGTTGGTGAACTTAATATTGAATTTGATCAAAAATGGAGCAGTCAGAGTGCCCTGCAGTGGAACCCGAATACCAGCACCACCGAGCGTTCTTCAGCCGAGCTCCGCTATCGTGACGGTCGAGATCGGCTGTTCAATATCGGACATCGCTTTATCAGAGACGTGGGCGAGACCGTCAATGCGTCCTTCGCCTGGCCGATTAAAAACAACTGGCGGGTCGCCGGCGGCGTGAATTATTCACTGGACGATGATCTCGCGATTGAGACTGTGTTCGGTCTCGAGTACGAAAGCTGCTGCTGGGCATTCCGAACTGCAGCGAGACGTTTCATCACAGAAAACGGAGAGGACACCAACACCCCATTCTTTTTCCAACTGGTACTGAAAGGCCTCGCACCGCTCGGCCAAAATGTGACCGAGGTGCTGCGCGAGTCCGTCGGCGGTTATACTAGCAGCAACGAATAGATCTGTTGCTTGTCCAAACCGCTAATCACCTGATCCCAATCTGCCAAACACAAAGGCACAGCATGCGATTATTTACAAAATTGAACCCGGTTTCACAATCTTCAGTAATGAGCCAACGGCCGGTGATGAGCCAGGTTCCGAAAATAATTCAATTTCCGAAAATAAACCAATTTAAGATGAAGTTCAGTCAGACTGCAACCGCACTGCTTGCGGCCGTTGCTTTAGTGAGCCCCAACCTGGCCAGTGCCCAGGAAACCCCACTCGACAGTATTATCGCGGTCGTCAATGACGACATCATCCTCAACAGCGAATTCACCCGCGAGCGCAACGCAATGCTGGCCCAGAACCAACCAGGCCTGCCGCGCGGTGAAGAGCTGCACAAATTAATCGTCGAAAGACTAATCATTCGATCGATCCAGTTGCAGGAAGCCGAGCGCAGAAACATTCGCATCGATGAAAGCGGTTTACAGCGTGCAATTGAAGATATGGCAGCCAACGCAAACATGACTCCAGCCGAAATGCGTGACTCGATTACCGGCGATGGTCAGGACTTTCTCATGTTCAGAGAAGATTTGCGCAAAAATCTGACAGTATCAACGCTCACTCGGCGTGAAATTCAATCTAACTTGTTTGTCTCTGACGCCGAAGTTGAAGAGCTACTCAGTACTACCAGCTCCGGTGATGGTGAGTTTCGCTACACGCTCGAACACCTGCTGGTAAAACTCCCGCAACAAGCAGATACCCGACAAGAGTCTGAAGCACAAAGCCTTGCCCAATCACTTGCGAGCCGTGCCCGAGATGGCGAATCATTCGCAACGTTAGTAGGAACTGCTCGCAGCAATGGCTCAGACATAGAAGGAGGCAATCTCGGTTCACAAAGCCTCGATGATCTACCCGAGCTCTTTGCCCGGCAGATGAATGGACTGCAAATTAACGACGTCACCGAACCGCTGCGAAGTGTGGCCGGATATCACGTTCTAAAATTAGTCGCGAAAACAACCGTAAGCCAGGCAACACCAAGCCGGGTCAGAGCACGGCATATACTTGTGAGCACACGCGGTGGTCGCAGCAATACAGAAGCACAGCAACGCATCAGAGAAGTACAGCAGCAACTAACAAACGGCACTGACTTCGCGGAAGTAGCAGCGACCTACTCTGACGATGAATCAAGTGCTGCACAAGGTGGCAGTCTTGGTTGGTTTGGCGGTGGAGAGATGGTTGCAGAGTTTGAGCAGGCCGCTTTCACAACACCGGTAAATGTACTCAGCCAACCCTTTAAAACAGCATTTGGCTGGCACATTCTGGAAGTACTTGAGCAACAACTGCCTGAGACATCGCAGGAAGCAGAGGCCGCCAGTGCACGTGAACAACTGCGACAAAAGAAAGGCGAAGAACGATACCAGGCATGGCTCGATGATCTTCGCGACGGCGCTTATGTCGAGCTGCGCGGATTTGCCAAAAGATACCAATGAATGAATGCGTCCGGATCGCTGTCACCGCAGGTGAGCCGGCAGGCATAGGTCCGGATCTATGCGCAACACTCAAAAGTAAACCAGGTGCCGAGCTGGTTATTATTGCCGACCCGGACGTTATAAAATCGCGCGGCAGTGCACTTGGTGTTGAAGCAAATTTTAGTCAGTTCAATGAAAGCAACACTTGCGAACAAGTGAGCGTGCTGCCGCTAAAAACACACTCAGGTGTGACGACTGGCACGCTTGATCCTGCCAACTCAGCCTACGTACTGGAATCAATTCGCATCGCTGTAGACGGTTGCCGCGGCGGATTGTTCGATGCGATGGTCACCCCTCCGGTTCACAAAGGTGTGATCAATGACGCAGGCATACCATTTTCCGGTCACACGGAGTTCATCGCAGAGAGACTCGATGCAACACCGCTTATGGTACTTGCCGCAGAGGCTTTAAAAGTTGCACTGGTTACCACACATTTACCACTCAAAGATGTTGCTGACGCAATCACACATGATGGCGTAGTCAATTGTCTGCAAATTCTGCATGACGACTTAAAGTCAAAGTATAAAATTAAAGCACCACACATTCTTGTCTGTGGACTTAATCCGCACGCCGGTGAATCAGGCCATCTGGGCATGGAAGAAATAAACATCATCACACCGGCAATTGAAACCGCGCGCGCCAATGGTATTAACGCAACCGGGCCGTTACCGGCGGACACATTGTTCACCCACAGACACCTTGAAGGAGCTGACGCGGTCCTCGCGATGTTTCATGACCAGGGTTTACCGGTATTGAAGTACGCAGGGTTTGGCAATTCAGTAAACGTTACCTTCGGCCTGCCGATTATTCGCACCTCGGTAGATCACGGCACAGCACTTGACCTGGCGGGCACCGGCAAGGCATCTGACGGCAGTCTGCAGGCGGCTATCGATCTCGCTATCCATCTGGCACAGCCCACTAGTTAGACCATGCCGAGACACAAAGCGCGTAAACGTTTCGGTCAGAACTTTCTGGTCGACGAACAGATCATTCACCAGATCAGCAGTTTGTTTGCCACACCGGTAGATAATCAACATGTATTAATTGAAATCGGCCCGGGACGCGGTGCTCTGACCGGTGCACTGTTAAAGCTCGATATACCACTGACAGCTCTTGAGCTTGATCGGGATTTAATACCGATACTACAAACCAAATTTTCCCATCACCGACATTTTACCCTTCTACAGGGAGACGCATTGCAGGCCAATTTTGACGAGATCGCTCAAAGCAAGCCAGCGCGACTGGTTGGCAACCTGCCATACAACGTTGCTACCCCACTGATATTCAAACTACTGGACAATGTCGAAAACGTTATTGATATGCATTTCATGTTGCAGTGGGAAGTAGTAGCAAGGCTGTGTGCTAACCCGGGGGACAACCACTATGGTCAACTATCGCTCGTTGTACAGAATCTGTGCGATGTTAAAGCACTGTTTCCAGTACCGCCTGATGCATTCTCACCGGCACCAAAAGTAGAATCCGGATTTGTCGCGTTAGCACCAAGAGCCAGGCCATTAGTCGAAAAGGAACGTCATTCAACATTTAACAATCTGGTTAAAACCGCTTTTGCACACAGGCGCAAAACCCTGAGAAACAATCTCAAAGGGATTATAGGCGAAAAGCAAATAGAGGCAGCTGGTATTGACCCGGGCGTCAGGGCGGAAACTTTAAGCCTTGATGACTACGCAAAGCTTACCGATATTCTCAGCAACCAGAGTTCTGATGCCACTGAAAAGCGAAAGCAATAAGCCTCATCCGATGAGACTTAAATCATTGCCCGCCCTACTTCCATCCATTCCGTTGTTGGCGCGTAGACTGAACTATTCACTTCAATGTTTCATCACCCTAACGGGTGATTAACTACCAGGGGACGGTATTTATGTGAAGCAAATCGACGTCAACAGGGATAGTGAGAAATAGTCCGGACATTTATTAGACATTTTCTAAAATTGATCTGTTGTCAGATCGCAATTGCACTCAGCTGAGACGCTTGTGACCTCGCTCCGCAAGAGTGACCAGACTCGCAAGTATTGCATTGACAGGAGTATCTACACCAGATGCTTTTCCACGCATCGTAACAGCACCATTTAGTGCATCAACCTCGGTGCGCCTGCCTTGCATCAGATCCTGCAGCATGGACGGGATATGATCTCCATGCTCTCTGCAGGCAAAATCTATTGTGTCATAAACTGATTCCACGTCTATCGTGACTCCTTCCGCCCTCGCGACAGCTACGGCTTCCGCGGCCGCACTTCGCACCAGCTGCCTCGCGCCCGTATATTCGCCTATCAATCCGGGTGAGCCGTTCGCAAGAGCGCAAACGGCATTCATGCCAACGTTAAACGCTACCTTTGCCCAAATACGGTTTTGGATTTCTGTGTCATGCCGGACATCAAGGTCGGTTGAATCAAACACTTTCGCGATGGCATCAGTCATTTTACCCGCCTTTTCCGTGGTGGTAGGTTCAGCTCGTCCAAACCATGTCGTGCCCTGCCCGACTGCCTCGACAATCCCAGGTGCGATCTTGTCTACCGGTAACATTGTTACACCAACCCACACGTTGTTCGGACCAACATGGTTTGCCAGCATCTCGGCATTACCCAAACCGTTCTGCAGACTCAATATCGCAGTTTGATTGCCAACGGTAGCTGCAATACTCTGCATCGCACTATCCAACTGAAACGTTTTTGTCAGCGCCAGTACAAGCTCTACACTGGCATCGAACTCATCTGGCCTACCTATTTGGGGCTTCACAACAGATACGGTTTGACCAGAACGCATCTGCAACCCGTCTTTCTTTACTGCAGCAATATGCAACTCATTGGTGGTTAGAAGACGAACATCATGCCCAGCCAATGCCAGCCGACCCCCAAACCACGAGCCCATTGCACCAGCACCCAGAACCGCAATTCGCATCTCCAACTCCCGATTTATTTTCCCCATGTGCCTGACCTGTCTGAGTTGGCGACCTGACCCGAGACCCGCACCATAAGAAAATTCGAGCTCTATCGTTACTGAAACCAGATACAATTACCGCGAAGTATTTAATCTACCCCGGGAGTCCTGGTGACACACACAGACGATACCAATTATCAAGATCCAACAGACACCACTATAAAAATAGATGTAGCGACGAGGTACCTCGAAGACGACTCAGATCCCGAAGACGACAAATTCGTGTTTGCATACACTATCACTATTACCAATCAGGGCGACACAGCGGCAAAACTTTTGACACGCCACTGGGTCATTACACACGGAAATGGCAAAACCCAGGAAGTCAAAGGCGAGGGAGTGGTTGGTGAGCAGCCATTGATCAAACCCGGCCAGGGCTACCAGTACACCAGCGGCACTATCCTTGAAACGCCGGTAGGTACTATGGGTGGCAGTTACCAGATGATTGATGAAGACGGACAGCAATTTGACGCAAATATTCCAGACTTCGTGCTATCCGGGCCTCATACACTACACTAATATCCATGCCCACCTACGCAATAGGCGACATTCAGGGTTGCTATGACCCGCTGTGTCGCTTGCTGGAAAAAATAAAATTCGACGAAAGCGTTGATCGCCTGTGGTTTGCGGGCGATTTGATTAACCGTGGTCCAAAGTCACTGGATACACTGCGGTTTGTCCGAGCACTGGGTGATAAAGCAGTTACGGTACTCGGTAACCACGATATTCACTTGCTTGCTCTGCACTACGGTGTGCGCAAACGCAAAGATAAAGACAGCACCCTTTTTCAGATTCTGGATGCGCCCGATGCAGAGGACTTAATAGACTGGCTGCAGTCCAATCCGCTGGTCCACATTGAAAAAAAATATGTGTTGGTTCACGCGGGTATACACCCACACTGGTCACTTGAAACACTGCAAACTCTCAAAACCGAAGTAGAATCAGCCGTGCGTGCGGCACGCAGTAAGAAAGCCATTAATAAGCTGTACGGCAACACCAGCGGCACATGGGCTGATGCTGAATATTCAGATGAACGCATTACCTACGCGTTGAACTGCCTGACCAGAATGCGCTACTGCGAGAGCAATGCATCCCCCGAATACAAGTGTAGTGAAACACCTGGTAAGCAACCTGTTCATCTCACACCGTGGTTTGAATTTAACAACAAAGCACTTTCGGACCATACAATTCTATTCGGTCACTGGGCAGCTCTCGGCTACCACCATCACAACAACGTCTATGCTCTGGACAGTGGCTGCGTCTGGGGTAACTCACTGACGGCCCTCAGACTGGAAGATAAAGAAGTCATTTCTATCAGGTGTAAAAAGTAACAATCTGGACTGGAACACCAATGCGTACTACGGAACATCGAGCGCCATCTTTCCCGGAACTCTTTCAAGAACTCTATAGGTGAAGCGGTATCCGCCGTCGCTAGTCTCATCATGAGCTTCACTGGATACCTCTTGCCAATCCTCTGACTGATAGCTTTGCAACCAGGTATCACCATCAGAAAACTCGTGATCAATAACTGTCAGATACAGGCGTTCAATGAATGGCATCGCCTCCTGACAGACTGATGCACCGCCAATCACCATCAGTTCATCTGATTGGTGTTCTCGTGCAAATTGAATCGCCTGCTCAAGCGATGAAGCCCTCTGCACGCCGGTAACAGCCCAGTCTTCGTTGCGGGTTATGACAATATTAGGCCTGCCGGGCAATGGCTTGCCCAATGAATCAAAGGTCTTTCGACCCATAATGACAGGCTTGCCCATCGTAATACGTTTGAAGTACTTGAGTTCAGCAGAGATATGCCACGGCATGCTGCCGTCCTTTCCTATAAGACGATTTGTATCCATTGCCATAATCATAGATATTCGCATTCACAAGATTCCAGAGGTTTTAATGTATCGATTTAAAAAGCACCATTGCCGCCTAATTTGACCCGCAACTTATCAGTATACCCCGGCTTGAATGGCTGAGCCTGTAGTGCTGCGTTGTATTCCGGATGGGCGAGCAACTCTGATCGAAACCACGTACCGCGGCGATTTCCGGTGTTACGATTAGTCACTTCTACTTTGTAGTAGTAATCACTGATTTTATTTGCAAATGAAAAATCGTTATGCACGTGAACTGCCAAAAAGTAGACATCATCAACAATACTATAGATGTAGAAGTTCGGTTTGTTAACGGGCACTCTCTGTAAGTCAAACGGGACTTCGATATCACCGAGTTTTTCCTGCAGTTCAGATACAAAATCTATTGCCGGTGTTTTTTTGTGGTTGTAGCCTGGCCCACCCACGGCATATTTTTGTTGCTCACGTGTGGCGATAAGAGTGTAGTTCGGAATATTCACAGCTCCCTCGAAGGGATACTTGCCGGTTAGCTCCCGATATTTTTCAATGTGGCCTGACAGTACTTTTAAATCTTCCAGCCTGGTTATGTCCAGGTCGTGTTGCAGAGATTCACTTGTACCACTTAAACCCAAATCTGACGGAGACGACGCACAGCTTGCCAGGAGTATGCAGGCTATCGCGATGATGAATTGCAAGGTGTGTTTCATAGCGCTGAACTATTCTTCTTCAACCTGCCTTAACTCTGCAAGCCGTTCTTGCAGATAGCTTCCCGCAGTGTGTCTTTGCGACAAAACCACCTCGGGACGCGGGTGCAGAAACAACGGAATAGATACTCTGGATCTGTTGTGATCAGCTCCCTCAGGGTTCACCACCCGGTGTGAGGTAGAAGGAAAGTAACCACCTGATGCCTCTTGCAGCATATCTCCGATGTTGACAACAAGATTGCCGAAATCACAAGGCACCTCGAGCCAGCTTCCATCGCGAGCTTTAACCTGCAGGCCAGGCTCATTGGCTGCAGGCAGTATGGTAATTAAGTTAATGTCTTCATGAGCGCTTGCCCGAATGGCGTCCGGGGTTTCATCGCCACTTAACGGCGGATAGTGCAGCACGCGCAATAGCGATTGCTCACTGTTTGCCATCATCGCGGGCAATGGCTCACTGTAGACCGCTTTAACTTCTGGCGGGCTGCATTCTTCTATCCACGACAACAACGTAGCGCCGAAATCGCCGGCTACCCTGTAGTAGTCAGCAAGCTCCTGTTTCAAATTTGCCGGACATCTCCCCCATGGATAGTAGTGGTAGTACTCTTTAATATCCCTGACCAGTCGACCCTTTGCAGCTTCAGCCTCCTGCGCTGGAAAAAAACCATCGAACTTTTGTGGATCAAATCGATAGTTGTCTTTTTCAGCGCTTGAGAAAAAATTCAACCAATTCTTATAAATTGAATCTACTGTCGGCTGTGGTATCGGGTGATTGCGCAATACACCAAACCCGGTTTCACGCAGCGACTCGACAAACCGCGACGGCGCGTCTGAATCGGTAAAATCTACTGTTTCCAGTGCCTGGACTGGTACCCGGCCTGGCGTATGGGTTGATATCGGTTTTGGCATATCTGCAGATGCTAGCTCACTTGCCAGCCAGATTAACACACACGATTGTCAGTATCGGCCCCCGATCACAATTGTCATCACAATTTAACTCTGTCTACAGAAAACTAATTCACTCATGCTGCGGCTAACTGATCGCGTTCTTCGAGTAGTGCCGCGAAGTCACTAAAAGACATTGGCCTGGCGAATAAAAAGCCCTGGTATTCCTGACAATCGAAATTCTGCAGAACATGCAATTGCTCCTGCGTTTCTACACCCTCTGCAACTACATCGAGCTCGAACAGTCGCGCCATAGACACGATGAGCTCTACAATTGGCCGGACGCTATCGATCTGCATAATAAAAGACCTGTCGATTTTAAGACAATCTATCGGGTAGCGATGCAGATAGGCCAAATTCGAGTAACCGGTACCAAAGTCATCTATGGCTATTCGAAAACCGTGATTTACCAGTGCGTGCAGTTTATCAATCGTTGCTTGATCATGCCCGAGTAAAACCGACTCAGTAATTTCTAACTCAATAAATTCAGGATTGCCGTGATTAGATTTTACGATATCTACCAGATCACTTACCAGGGTATCTTCCCCAAACTGCAGTGGAGATAAATTCACCGATATTCGTATATCGTAACCATTCTTCGCCCACTCAAGCTGCGCCAAAACAGCGTGACGCAATACGCACTTACCCAGCTCTGCAATTAGACCCGACGCTTCACACGCAGGAATAAACGTTCCAGGGGATATGAGACCCTTTTCGGGATGTTCCCAACGTACAAGAGCTTCCGCGCCGGTGATAGTGTCATCTTCAATACTGACTCGTGGTTGAAAGTGAGTTATAAACTGGCCTTCTTCTAATGCCGTCATCAATTCTGATTCCAGACTTATTCTTGATTCCACGGCCTCACTTAAATTCTCTGAAAAGAACGAGAAGTTGTTTCGTCCATTATCCTTCGCGTGGTACATAGCCAGGTCAGCATGACGCATCAAGTCGTTTATATTGCGGCCGTTGTCCGGACACAAACTGATGCCAATCGAGGGAGTAACAGAGACTTCACGGGAGTGAAGAACAATAGGTTCGGGCAATTCGGTTTGTATTCGTTTGACAACACTCTCTACCGAAGCTGCATCAGTAACAGGTGATATAATAATTAGAAATTCGTCTCCTCCTAATCGAGCGACAGTGTCTCCGCTACGAACCAAATTTTTAAGTCTGTCAGCGACAGTTATCAATAGCTGGTCACCTGCATCGTGACCAAGCGTATCGTTAACATCTTTGAAATGATCGAGATCGATAAAGATTAGTGCTGCCTTTTGTCTCGCAGCGAGTACTTTTTCCACGCGCTTTTTAAACTCCACCGAGACATAATTTCGGTTAGGTAAACCGGTTAGAGTGTCGTGCTCGGCTAGAAATTGAGCGTGCTCCTCAGTCGCTTTCAGGCGCGAAACATCCACCTCACTGATTAACCAGGCATGATCCCCGGTCACAGAATCAAGGCACCTGCGCGCAGTAATGTCGTGCCATGCTGTGCCTTTTGCTGTGTGAACACTTGCTACCGTGTTAACTTCCTCTTCTGTGGCATTAAGTAACAGACCACTTGTGGCATCAGATACAAAATGACTGGTAAGTGATTCTTTGTGTGTTCTCGCGGCCGTTCGAGCAGCTGGATTACGGTACAGAGGCTCTCCCGTTGCGGTGTATAAAGTAATCATCACCGAAGTATGCAACAACGCTTCTGCACTTCTGAGTGCGTCGTTATCCAGCTGTGATTCAGACAATGCTTCACACAACATTGCCATGCGGCCGTTCTCCAGAAAAATGCTGCTAAAAACCACTTTCATATTCTGTGGTTCACCATTTGGATAGAGAGTCCACATTTCTCGAAACTGTATGTTTTCATCGCGAAGAAAATCATTGCGATACTGCGAAAGCCTGTTCGCAACCGTCTCGGACATGTCTTTGCTGAAATCGCGACTCTGGAGCTCTTCCAGAGATTCAGCCTGCCATACAACCAGGCTAGCTGCGTTAGCCCAGTGCACACAGGTGTTTTCGAAGTCGTAGATCCAAACCGGTTGTTGCAGTTTTCCAATTACAGATATCTGGTTGCAAATCGCTTGCGTTGTAGATGTCATAACTATTTCAAACAGGTATTAACAGAATAGAATTTTCAGGCAGCCTGACTGCCTGCTTCACTGTGGTTTGTATCACCCGATTCCCTGCCATCCAGCAACTCGGCAATTGGCAAAAATTGTTTTTGATTACCGACCCGTTCGATCCACCGACTAACAGCAGGGTACTCACTTAGATCGAAGCCGCCCTCGTCGGCCAGATGCGTATAGCCATAGACAGCGATGTCCGCAACGCAATACCCGAAGTCTGTTATGAAGTCATTTTCTGCGAGGTGATTTTCAAGAAACCTCAAACCGGCATTGCCACGCTCACGCCATACTGGAAACATTTCCCTGTGCTCTTTACCCAGTTCCGGTGCGATTGCTGTAAAAAATCGAACCGGTGAAATATTGCACTCAAGAGCTGTTTGTTCAAAGTTCATCCATCTAACAGTTTGGGCTCGCGCGAGTCCGGTATCCGGAATAAGTTGGCTGCCCTCTGCCAGATACCATGCAATAGCATTGGATTCACCAATACCCGTCCCGTCTGCAAGCATCAGGTAGGGAACCACACCTTGTGGATTTATTGCAAGAAACTCGGGTTTGCGTGTTTCCCCGGATAACACATCAATATATTTCGTTTCACAGTTAATACCGAGTTGCCGAGCGACCAGTGCCGGTTTAAAACTATTTCCAGAGCCTTGTGTTAAGTACAGAGTCATATTGTCTTGCATTCGTTAAGCCTTGTTGTTGCGACAGCGTATCCATTGATTCGACTCGATTAGAATTTGCTTAACCCCTTATTTTCATTCTTCCGATATTTTTCAGATTGTTTAATTCCTGTCAGGCATGCTCGACTGGAAATGTGTTGGTAAAACGTATCGGAGTTATCTTTTGATAACATGAATCACCAATCACTTGTCCATGAAGCGTTCGCTATGAAATATATTAAGCCGGGGTTATACAAACACTTTAAAGGTAATAACTATCTAATAATCTCAATAGTGGTTCATTCTGAGAACGAAGCACCGTTGGTTCTATATACCGCGGAATCCAACAAAGAAAATAAATTATGGACACGTCCGCTGGAGTTGTTTTTCAGCGAAATAGAAACCAGCGATGGATTAAAAACGAGATTCTCATTTTTAAGAAACTTAAACGAAAACGAAAAGCGACTAATAAAACGACGTCTTTTTACCTGAAAGGCATTATTGTTATTTCAGACGGGAATACTATCGCGGCAATCAGAAACATCATTTATAGGTTAATCGGCTTCACAAAATACGTGTTAGGTTCGGCACTTCGAGAGACAACCTCCGTCAGCTACAACACGGAAAAATGAGGAGTCCGTATGCAGGAAAACGAATACTTAGTGAATCGCAGGTACTATAAAAGTACAGTTGATCATATCAACAGTTCTTTACTTCCCCCTAAAGATCTTTGTTTTGTATTAGTTCAACATGCGTTCCTGCCCAGCATAGATTTCTACCATTGCATTGAATCTAAACTGGCAGCTATCATTCTTAAAGGGAGTTCTGCCCGGCAGAACCCATCTGTTGTAGCCCAGCTAAAAAGACACTATGGCCCCCGGGTCCTGGAATCTGTTACGCGCAGAGATCTCGAAGATAGTGCATACACTATTAAATTATTAAAGAAAGCGACTCGCGGCAAACCGTTTGTGATTCTGGAGTACGGAGCATACTTTGCACCGACTATTTCTGCCGTCTGTAATGATCCATTTCTCGGCCCGAAACTAATGGGCGTTGTCGAGGGAACGGAGAATGGAATAAAGGGGTCTGCAGATGGTAAAACCATAGGCTACAGCGCCGTGGCGAATCATGCAGCATGTCCAATCATGTCAAAGTCCCGCTCGAATATAAAACACATCATGGATATCGAAATTGGCCCGGCCATAATCGATGCAACTGACAAAATATTGTGTAAAAGCCTCGGTCGTAAACTTAAACATTGGCGAGGAACTACAGGGGTAGTTGGAGCAGGTTCTATTGGACAAGGAGTATTATCGGCACTAATTAGCCTGGGACAATCACCACTGGTACACGATACCGATTTAGCAAAGATGGCAGAGCTGGCACACTGTCACAATCGCGTAGTAGATCAACAAACAATCCTCGCAGAGAGCGATCTTTTATTTTTGAATACAGGGAATTGTTTTCTATCTGAGCAACCTGATCTACTTGCTTTAATTAAAAGTAATGCACTACTGGTTCTCTGTACTTCAGGAGATGTCGAAGCTGGCATACCTCAACTGATAGACAGAGGTGAATTGCAACTTGTCGAAAATCAAAGTACCAGGGAGATAGCGGTTTATAAAACCCGATACGAAAAACACCTCCGCGTGATGCTCGGGATTGATAAAATTGGCCAGGCTCCAAATATGTCAGTTGAAGACGGCTCAGCCTCCCCCGCTAACGTAATGTCAGATATGGAGTTTTACGCACTGGGGTGCTATCTGGCATCAGACCATGGCTTGACAGTTGGGACAATACATCAGTCACCGCGGCATCTACAAAATATTATTCTCAAAGAATGGCTGGCAGAATACTATCCGTCGACGACCGAAGTACCTATGCTACCGAAACCGTTGAAAGGCCTGGAACTGCAATTCAACACTACTGCAGGTTCTGCCCCGCAGTTTGTAAATCATAATTTCGCTGGTGAGGAAATTTACGGCCTTCCGGAATCCGGATAACACGTACACGAGGAATGATAACATAGGGGGTCAAGTATCGATAAAAACAATACTTCGCTGCTCTATTCGCTGTTCGATTCAGTTCGTGCGAAACCGAAACACGTAAGCTACACCGCAACCGGCGCTGCAATAGCACCGTGCGATTGGTAGTCCGGCAGATTCAAATGCTCAATCCGGTAGTCGAATAACGATTCAACCGATTGATCGAGCTCTAGCGTTGGGAACGGTAACGGGGTTCGCTGCAATTGCTCTCGGGCCTGATCAAGATGATTCAAATAAAGATGCACGTCCATACCGAACCAGATGATCTCACCGGGTGTAAAGCCACATTGCTTAGCCAGAAGATGAGTTACTAAAGCCAGGTTTGCGATATTAAAACCTAAACCCAGAAACGCATCTGCACTACGTTGCACCATCGCACCGCTCAGTGTAT
>CAYPDN010000012.1:0-1490 GCA_964409445.1 uncultured Granulosicoccaceae bacterium | reverse complement strand
CCTAAACCCAGAAACGCATCTGCACTACGTTGCACCATCGCACCGCTCAGTGTATTGGTTTTTTGGTCTACATAGAACTGATAATGCTTATGGCACGGTGGTAGCGCCATCTGATCCAGCTCGGCAACGTTCCAGCCATCCCAGATTATCCTGCGTGAGGTTGGGTTATTAGTGAGGTCATCGATAACCTGCTGCACCTGGTCTATCTCGCCACCATCTGCAGTTTTCCATCGTCGCCACTGGCTGCCATAAACTGGTCCAAGATCACCCCACTTTTTTGCAAACTCATCGTCACTGAGGATTTTCTGTTCAAATTCTGTTTGAGAGATATCGCTGTTATTTTCTTTGCGATACTTCTTCAATGGCCAGTCCGTCCAGATATTCACATTCTGCTCAAGCAGCTGCCGGATGTTATCGCCACCGCTTAACATCCATAACATTTCTTTAAAAGCTGTTTTCCAATACAGCTGCTTGGTAGTAAACACCGGAAAACCGCTGCCGAGATTAAAACGCATCTGATGTCCAAACACAGCGCGAGTGCCAACCCCGGTCCGGTCTACGCGCTCATCACCCTGATCGATCAACAATTGCAACAGCTCCAGATACTGTTGCTCCGGATGTACTTCGTCGTTCACGATTCGTTGCTCACGATCTCTGTTCATAATTTGCTGATCGGACGGCACAACTAACTCGCAGTCTCTACTTTGTCGGTATTCTTATACGCAGACCAGAGTAAAAATAAACCATACATAATCATCGGTATGCACAGCAACTGACCGCGGGTTAGAAAGTCAAACGCATCAAAGCCTATGTGGCTATCGGGCTGTCTGAAAAACTCGACAAAGAAACGCAGCACACCATAAGTCAACATAAACACTCCGGACACGGCCATCATGGGTCTCGACTTGCCAGCGTAGATCCAGACAACTAAAAACAACACAACACCTTCAAGGAAGAACTGATAAAGCTGCGAAGGATGCCGCGCCAGATCACCCGCACGTGGAAATACCATTCCCCACGGTACATCTGTTACTCGCCCCCAGAGCTCACCGTTAATAAAGTTGCCTATGCGCCCGGCACCCAGACCGACAGCCACCACTGGTGCGACAATATCTGCGACCTCAAAATATTTTCGTCCGCGTCGCCACGCAAACACCCCGATCGCCGTGAGAACTCCGAGCAACCCGCCATGAAAGGACATGCCACCAAACAGCAGCATGCCAGGGTTCTGCAAAAAGCCGGTAAAGTTATAAAACAAAATACTACCGAGACGCCCGCCAACAATTACTCCGATTGCACAATAAAAAACCAGATCGGCAAGATCATCTTTACTGAAAGGCAAATCGCGTCGCTTGACATGACGATTGGCCAGAAACCAGGCCGCCGCAAACCCGACCAGGTAGGTTATGCCATACCAGTGGATGGAAATCGGGCCAATTGATATCGCAACCGGGTCGATATTGGGATATTGAAGCATCAGGTTTTCTCTT
>CAYPDN010000011.1:2230-29469 GCA_964409445.1 uncultured Granulosicoccaceae bacterium | reverse complement strand
CATCAACCATGGGCAGAAACGCATCCTGTGCCTCAAGCACGACAACTTCAGCACCAAGTCTGCGCCAGACACTGCCTAGTTCAAGGCCAATAACACCGGCACCGATCACACATAATTTTTCAGGTACCGATTCCCAGTCGAGTGCACCGGATGAATCGACAATAATCTCGCCCTGCAATGGTGCCGAGGGAATCTCTATGGAATTCGACCCGGTAGCAAGAATTACATGTTCCGCAGCATAAGTACTTTTGCCACCGTTGAGGTCAGTTACCTCAACTTGTTTTTCCGGCAGCAGAGCACCAGTGCCTTGAATCCAGGTGACTTTGTTAGCCTTGAAAAGCCCTTCGATACCGCCAGTAAGCTCCTGCACAATTTTATCTTTGGTTGCGATCATCTTTGGTACATCAGCGGTGACCGAAGCTGCCACGATGCCGTGATCTTCAAAGTGATGCCTGGCATCGTAGTAACGCTGACTACTTTCAAGCAGCGCCTTGGAAGGGATACAACCAACGTTCAAACAGGTACCACCAAGCGCCGGTTTACCTTGCTTGTTTATCCATTGTTCAACACAGGCAGTGTTAAGGCCAAGTTGCGCACAACGGATTGCAGCGACATAACCCGCCGGGCCTCCGCCAATAACAATGACATCGTAATTTTCAGACATCCACTACTCCGATGTGCAAGTGAAATGCTTGCTAATGAGAGAACCACAAAAGGCGATGCAGATAAATCACAGCGCCTGTGTTACCGCGAACCCGGCAGTATACAGCACGTCGTGCTGTCAGGTGGGTCGGCCTAAATATCCAGAAGTATTTTAGCCGGCTCTTCGACCAGCTCTTTAATCGTCTTGAGAAACCCGACCGCACCCTGACCATCAACTATACGGTGATCGTATGACAAGGCGACATACATCATAGGCTTGATCACAACTTCACCATCTCGCGCTACCGGACGATCCTGAATCGTATGCATGCCAAGAATCGCACTCTGTGGCGGATTAAGGATTGGCGTCGACATCAGAGAACCGAACACACCTCCGTTAGTGATAGTAAAAGTACCACCGGTCAGATCTTCGATACCGAGCTTTCCTTCTTTAGCACGACCCGCATACTCACCTATCTGACCTTCAATTTCCGCAAGAGAAAGCAGCTCGGTATCACGCAGAATCGGAACCACCAAACCACGGTCAGAAGATACAGCGATGCCTATATCGCAATAGCCATGATAAACAACATCATCACCATCGAGTGATGCATTGATATCCGGATAACGCTTCAATGCTTCCGATGCAGCTTTGACAAAAATAGACATAAAGCCAAGTCGCACACCGTGTGATTTTTCAAACTGATCTTTGTACTGTGCCCGCAGGTCTTTAATAGGCTGCATGTCCACTTCATTGAAAGTGGTTAACATTGCTGTGGTTTGCGTTGCATGCAGCAGACGCTCTGCAATTCGAGCACGCAAACGTGACATCGGCACACGTCGCTCTTCACGGTCACCGGACATAACGCCAACCGCAACAGATGGTGGTGCTGAAGCAGCAGCTGTCGCAGCAGTGGCTGCCGTAGCCGCACCTGCAGCCGCAGCCGCCGGAGCTGCCGATCCACCACCGCCGGCAACATGTGCCTGTACATCTTCTTTGCTGATCCGTCCGCCTTTGCCACTACCGACAACTTCACTGCGATCGACACCGTGCTCGGCCATCATATTTCTGACAGACGGGCTGGTTGGTCCGCCTGCTGTGGCGTCCGAACTGGCTGCGGGTGCAGGTGCAGCGCTTGCTGCAGGTGCATCGGCAACTGCGCCGGCTTCCATCGTACCGAGTACTTCCTGTGCCAAAACAGTCGCACCTTCCTCTGCAACAATGGTTGAAAGCACACCATCTGCTGGTGCCGGCACCTCAAGTACTACCTTGTCGGTTTCAACCTCTACCAGCACTTCATCTCTTTTAACTGCGTCACCGGGTTTTTTCTGCCACGCCAGAATGGTCGCGTCAGCAACTGACTCGGGTAATACGGGGACCTTGATTTCAGTACTCATTGGATTCTATGAAACCTTGCTTGTCTCGATGGACGATTAATTAATAGGCTGGTTAATGGGGGGTTTTCAGTTGATGTTCAACCGAGTGCTGCGAGTTTTCCTGCAGCGCCAGTGCTTCCAGTACCAACGTGTTTTGCTCTTTGATGTGTTGGTTAGCATAGCCGACTGCCGGTGACGCTGAAGGTGGACGACCAGAAAACTCCAGTTCCTGGCCTTCGCCCAGAACTCGTTCAACTCGATGTCTTGTTGCCCGCCACGCACCTTGATTGCGCGGCTCTTCCTGACACCAGACTACCCTGCTGGCATTAGGGTAGGTGGCAATAATTTCTCGCATCTCCTCATAGGGAAACGGATAAAGCTGCTCAAGACGCACTATGGCGATATTTTCAAGTTTTTCCTCGCGGCGTTTTTCCAGCAAGTCGTAGTAGACTTTGCCTGAGCAAAATATAAGTCTGGTCACGGCAGCTGCTTCAATCGGGTCAATCTCTTTCAGCACTGGTTCAAACCTGCCGTCAGCCAATTCTTCAAGAGTCGATACCGCAAGCCTGTGGCGCAACAGGCTTTTCGGTGTCATCACAATGAGCGGGCGACGCATCGGTCTTACCATTTGACGTCGAATCATGTGATACGCCTGCGCCGGTGTACTTGGCACCAGTACCTGCATATTGTCCTCGGCGCACAGCTGTAGAAATCGTTCAAGACGTGCCGATGAATGCTCAGGACCCTGACCCTCATAGCCATGTGGCAGGAACAGACTAAGGCCACACAAGCGGCCCCACTTTGTCTCACCCGAACTTATAAACTGATCGATCACCACCTGCGCACCGTTGGCAAAGTCACCGAACTGTGCCTCCCAGATCACCATAGTGGTTGGATCTGCTGTGGCATAACCGTATTCAAAAGCGAGCACCGCTTCTTCTGACAGGACAGAGTCAATAACCAAAAAATTAGCCTGACCTTCAGACAAATTTCTAAGTGGCACATAAGCACCCGGCACACTTTGATTGTGTAACACCGCATGGCGATGGAAAAACGTACCGCGGCCGCAATCCTGACCTGATAAACGTACCGGAAAGCCATCGTTTATCAAAGTTGCGTAAGCGAGATTCTCTGCATAACCCCAGTCAATGGGTAGTGCACCAGCTGTCATCTTGCGCCGGTCTTCGACAATCTTTTTCACCCGTGACTGCAATACCAGTCCATCGGGCAGTGTGGTTAATTTGGTAGCGAGGTTTTGCAGTGTCTCCAGCGGCAGACTGCTGTCATAAGGAGAGCGCCAGTTCGCCTTTAAGTATTGTTGCCAGGCGATATCCTGAGCCAGATCACCATCGGTATCTATTTCCACGTCAGGTGCTACGGTAATACCTGCATCAAGCTTATCGCGATAATCCTGAACCAGCTTATCCGGTAAACCGGCTTCCGCCATGCCGGCTTTAACCAGTTTCTCTGCATAAATTTGTCGAGTGGTCGGCAACGCTTTTATTGTCTTGTACATATGTGGCTGCGTTGCCGATGGCTCATCTGCCTCGTTGTGACCATGTCGACGATAACAAACGAGATCAATCACTACGTCTTTTTGAAATTCATTTCTGAAGTCGAGCGCCAGCTGACTGACAAACAACACAGCCTCCGGATCATCTCCATTGACATGAAAGATCGGTGCGTTGATCATCTTTGCGACGTCTGTGGCGTACAAGGTAGAACGCGCATCATCGAGGTTACTGGTGGTAAAACCAATCTGGTTGTTAACCACAATGTGTATCGTGCCCTTGGTAGAAAAACCACGTGAGTCAGCCATGTTGAATGTCTCCATGACTACACCCTGTCCTGCAAAAGCTGCATCACCATGGATTGCAATTGGCAACACAACCTGGCCGTCACCGTCTTCATGGCGATCTTGTCTTGAACGCACTGAACCCTCAACCACCGGCGATACAATTTCAAGGTGCGAAGGGTTAAACGCCAGTGTCAGATGCATGTACTGATTGCCGCTGATTTTTATATCTGACGAGAAGCCCTGATGATACTTAACATCGCCGGAGGAAAGATGTTCCTGATGCTTGCCTTCAAATTCCGAAAACAGATCAGCCGGGTTTTTACCGAGAATATTGACCAGCACATTCAGACGCCCGCGGTGGGCCATACCAACAACCATTTCTTTACAACCGGCGGCACCTGCACGTTGAACCAGTGAGCTCATGATCACGATCAGACTTTCGCCGCCTTCAAGCGAGAATCTTTTCTGCCCGACATAGCGCGAGTGAAGATAGCGCTCCATGCCTTCGGCAGCTGTTAGCCGTTCCAGAATCCACTGCTGCGACTCAAGGCTGAGATCTGGCTTTGACCAGTAACTTTCTATGCGCTGCTGCAACCACTGCTTTTGGGTAGTGTGGTTGATATACATGTACTCATAGCCAATAGAGCCACAATAGATCTTTTCGAGGTGGGCAATAATTTCGCTAAGTTTCGCGGTGTTAATACCGTGCAATGACGGCGTCTGGAATTCGGTCTGCAGATCAACATTTGATAATCCGCATTCGTGCAATTGCACTTCGCGAATCTGAAGTGTATTCATCTGACCCAATGGATCAATATCTGCCAGCTGGTGACCTCGTGTTCGATACGCATCGATCAGCGCGCCAACCTGAATCTGCTTGCGACCGTGCTCGGCAGATCCGTCTCCTACAGGTCCGGTGCGGGCCGCAGAGCGACGTGCATTGTTATAAAAGTGATTGCGCACTTCAGAATGGGGAATGTCATGAGCCTGACCGTTGACCATTGGCAGCTGCTCAAAATACTCACGCCACGCTTCAGATACGGTATTCGGGTCG
This sequence comes from uncultured Granulosicoccaceae bacterium, assembly GCA_964409445.1. Classification (GTDB taxonomy): domain Bacteria; phylum Pseudomonadota; class Gammaproteobacteria; order Granulosicoccales; family Granulosicoccaceae. The sequence goes on along the minus strand of CAYPDN010000011.1, from coordinate 24,598 downwards.
CGCAGATAATTTTCGTACTGGGTTTCCAGATACACAATGTTGCCACCATCGAGCATCGAGGTGCTTTGCAACATTTTCATGTCGGACATTATTTTTATACCGGAACAATTGGGGTTGTGAACAGAGGATAGATGAAGCGCATTGAAACGCCAGACCACCCGGGGACGGTATGTTACCGAAATTTCGCCTGTTTTTCGAGTTACGTGCCAGCTACCATCGGCGCTTGTCCCACTGCTCGGGGTTAGCCCAGTTTTTGGCATTCAGCCAGTCGGGTGCTGGTTTGTAACTGCGGATATCGAATTCAAAAATTTGCAGGCCATGTTCGCTCAGCGGTTCCGCAATCGCAGAGTTGTCCATCTGTGAAAACCCGAGCGCCAGACTGTCCGCAAGCGCCCAGCCTGTGTCAGTCATTTTAGTATTGTTTACATGTATGACCCGATCAGCATGAAGATCCCGGACTCTGGCAAGTAGTTTGATAAGACACGGCTTATTAACGTTAGGTTCGAGCAAACATACCAGCGGCCAGCGTTGATCACCGAGGACAGCTAAATCCGCGATGACCTCCGTGGTAGCCAGGCCTTCTATCTGTCTGACTCGCGACCATTTTTTCGCGCGCAATTGTTCCAGTATTGGCAGCGGCTGATCGGCAAGCAACAGCGTTTGTGGCGGGTCGATCTGTTCCGCAATATGCTGGAATAGCAGACTCAAACGTTCATGGGTTGTGTCATTCATCGTATGAGATCTTCATCATCCACACCGTGGATGGAACTATTTATGAGTCTTTTGGTACTGATCTTTCTGTGCCTGTGTAGCCTCGCTCTGGTACTTATCTTTCCACTCGGCGTACGGCATGCCGTAGACAATCTCTCGCGCTGCATCCAGGTCGAGCTCAATATCTCGCTCTGAGGCCTCTGCCGAATACCACTTCGACAAACAGTTGCGGCAAAAGCCTGCAAGATTCATCAGATCAATGTTCTGCACATCGTTGCGCTCACGCAGATGGGATACCAACCGTCGAAATGCTGCGGCTTCAAGCTCAGTGCGGGTTGAATCGTCCAATTTCTTCTCCTTGGATTAATTTAGTGATCTGACAGGCAATTTGCCTGAAAGCAATTAAATAGTTGAGGGCTAAAACAACCACCACCAGTTCTGTCAGGTATTATCAGTCAACTATTATAACTGTCTCAGCCACTACAATACGCGCCAGTCAATCAGAGTTCTGCAAAGTGGCATCAATACGCGCAATCCAATAGCCACGCCATTCGCGACAAGCGAACAACAACACCCGAAAGTTATGGAAATTTTATTCATTTTTTTGCTTTTGGCAGTCGTCGCATTTTGGTGGTACAGCACCACCAGCCGCGAAACCGCCATCCGTTTTGCGCGCGAGGCGTGCAAACGCTGCGGTGTACAATTGCTCGATGAAACGGTTTCATTGAGTAAAATTCGCCTGCAAAGATCCGAACGGGGACACATGAGCATCGCACGTTGGTATACTTTTGAATTCAGCACCTCGGGCACAAACCGCCGTTCCGGACTCGTTAGTTTGTTAGGCAATAAGTTGCTCGACATGCACCTCGAGGTTGACGTCGATGAGTTGTCGCACTAACAATCAGTACAACAAATTTCTCAACACAACTTTATACAAGCAACTTTAAGATAGAGAGCACTAGATGAGTTTATGCCCCTGTAGTTCCGGACACGAATTTTCAGATTGCTGTGCTCCTTATCTTAAAGGTAAAAAGAAACCAGAAACTGCAGAGGCGTTGCTGCGCTCAAGATACACAGCGCATACATTCGCGAACATTGACTACATACAAAAAACTCATCACCCGGGGCACCGGGCGGAAATAGATCTTGCCAGCACCAAAGACTGGGCAGAAAACTCCGAGTGGCTGAGTCTTGAAATCAGAAAAACAGAACGTGGCAAAGCAGCTGATGAAGACGGTACCGTCGAATTTATAGCCAAATTCAACGACAGCGATGGCAATCTGGTCAATCACCACGAAGTCAGCTTATTCAAAAAACATCAGGACAATTGGTATTTCGTCGATGCCGAAGCCCCGAAAGTTGAACAGATCCGACGCGACTCTCCAAAGATCGGGCGCAATGATCCCTGCACCTGTGGCAGCGGTAAAAAGTTTAAAAAATGCTGCGGCGCTGCTGCCTAAGAGCGTCAGTAAGAGCTGCAGTTTTTAATTATGACGCTACTCGATCCCGCGCTTCAGTAACTCAGCTGGTCTGGCCCTGTGACGGTGCAACGCCGATAAACTCCAGCACGGTACGGGCAAAGATATCGTTGCTGTCTCCCGCGACCATGTGAGCGGCGTCGGCAATATCCTGAAATCGCGCATGCGGCACCAACTCCAGAAACTCGTCTACCGCGTCACGGCTGACGATTTCACTCAGCTGCCCGCGTATCAACAATACCGGCAACTCAAGTCTTGATGCAGCACTGCGCTGGCGCTGATAAAAGTCTTCACCAATGGTCCCGATGTGTTGCATCAGGCGCGGATCCCAATGCCAGTAGTAACGACCATCATCTGCCAGCCTCAGGTTTTTCGTTAAACCTAAAGCTTTACCTTTTTTATTGTCCTGGTCATTGTCACTGGTAACATCGGTTTGCGATTCACGTGGCCCTCGCGACTGGTACGCCGCAACCGCGCTGGTAGCTTCTGCAACCGATGCAAAGCCCGATTGATAACGGTTCATAAATTCGATAATTCTGGCGACACCCGTGTTATCGATACGCGGTGTGATATCTACCAATACCAGCGAATGAAATATTTGCTGTGCATTTTCCCCCTCAGCCAGCATGCCGCATATACCCCCCAGAGAAGCACCGACGAGCACCGGTTTTCGCTGATCTTCGATTGCGAAATGAGAGGCTATTTCGACAAGATCTGAAACCAGGGTATCAACCGAGTAGTCTCCGTCCTGCGACCAGTCACTGTCGCCATGACCGCGGGTATCCACCGCTATCGCATGCCATCCAGCCCTGGCGAGACGAAGACCTGCGTTGCGCCAGGAGTGTCTGGTCTGTCCGGCACCATGCATCAGCACAACAACCGGGTCACCTTTCTGTCCAAACGAAGTCGCAGCCAGTTGGACGTCTTTCGCTACGGGAATATAAAGTAACTCGGATGAGCTCATGCGGTCTTGTAAGGAAGAACGGGCGAAGTACGGAACGCTAAAGTCTATAATAAAAATGCTTAAAGTTGCTGGATAAGTTCCGGCGGTGCGATATCTACTTAACTTTACTGCACCTTCGTACTCGGTCCTGTTGTTCGGGCCAGGTGCACGGCAAACAAGACACAGTAAACAAGAATACAGAAACCCAATCGACCAAAGTCGGTTGGAACAGAAGCCACAATCAGGTAAAAACCTATGACTGCAAAGCCCTGGCTAAGTAGCTACCCGGAAGGTGTACCCGAGTTCGCTGACATTGACGCATACGACAGCGTCGTCGACTTATTTAACGAAAGCGTTGAAAAGTTTCGCGACAAAACAGCCTTCATCAGTATGGGGGCATCAATTACCTTTGGTGAACTCGATGATTACTCCAAAGCATTTGCAGCATGGTTACAGGCAAGTGGAAAGTTTGAAAAGGGTGATCGTGTTGTCGTCATGATGCCCAACCTGCTGCAATACCCGATTGCAGTATTTGGTTTGCTAAGAGCTGGTCTTGTAATCGTCAATACCAATCCGCTCTACACCAGACGCGAGTTACAACATCAACTGGAAGATTCAAACGCGAAAGGAATCATTATTGTCGAGAACTTCGCTAACACACTCGAAAAAGCGTTAAAGCATGTCAAGCCCGAAGTTATCATCACCACTCGTATCGGTGACATGTTGGGTTTTCCCAAGTCATTCATCACCAATTCAGTGGTTAAATACGTTAAGAAAATGGTACCGGCTTTCAACCTGCCAGGTAGCATTTCAATGAATGATGTATTGAAGCAGGGTGCTGGAAAACCATTCACCCCAATGTCACTGAATCACAAAGATCTGGCATTTCTGCAGTACACAGCCGGCACCACCGGAGTTGCAAAGGGTGCGATGCTAAGCCATGGGAATATGGTCTCCAACATGCAGCAGGCTTTCCACTGGCTTGAACCCTCAGACGTTGAAGAAGGCGAGGAAGTAATCATCACAGCGTTGCCGCTCTATCATATCTTTGCGTTAACCGCTAACTGCCTTGTGTACACAAAACTGGGTGCGACTAACATTTTGATACTTAACCCACGCGACATGCCGGGTTTTATTAAAGAAATTTCCAAGTACAAGTTCACCGCAATCACCGGCGTCAATACACTGTTCAATGCAATGATGAACACTGAAGGTTTTAACAAGATCGATTTTTCCGCTTTAAAAATTACACTCGGTGGTGGAATGGCGGTACAAAAATCCGTAGCAGAAGAGTGGAAAGAGTTAACAGGATGTCCGCTTATCGAGGCCTATGGTCTGACAGAGACAAGCCCGGCCGCCTGTATTAATCCGATCACCGCCACCGATTACAACGGCGCGATCGGTTTGCCAATTTCGTCAACAGAAGCTTGCGTTAAAGATCCGGATGGCAACATGATGCCAATTGGTGAACGCGGCGAGCTATGCATCCGCGGGCCGCAAGTCATGCAGGGCTATTGGCAACGGGAAGAGGCAACTGCAAAAGTTATAGATAGTGAAGGTTGGTTCCATACAGGTGATGTTGCCATCATGGACGAAAAAGGCTACTTCACAATTGTCGATCGACTCAAAGACATGATCCTGGTGTCAGGGTTTAACGTCTATCCAAATGAAATCGAAGCCGTCCTCGTATCGCATCCGGGTATTCTTGAAGTCGGTGCAATCGGGGTACCAGATGAACACTCTGGTGAGATTGTCAAAGTGTTTATTGTCGCCAAAGACAAGTCACTGACAGAGGAAGACATCCAGCAATTTTGTCGCGAGAACTTCACCGGATATAAAAGACCGAAGCTTATTGCCTTTGTCGACGACCTGCCGAAGTCAAACGTCGGAAAGATTCTACGCCGTGAATTGCGTGAGCAGGATGAGTCGAAAGAACAAGCGCAAGCCTAAACCCACACCTGGCCTGGACTTTAACCAGGATTCGCCAACCGAATGTCATCGTCAGCATAAATAAAAGGCTGACGATGATCTTTCCTCCGAGTTGTAGTAACGAAAGCTTTGCTTTCGCTATTCAGACTGATCATCGAGTCTTACTACCTCAGCCGCCTGCCAGCCTTTATCACTTTTTGTTTGAAGGTACTCAACCTGCTGACCTTCAGCCAGTGTTTTGTAGCCGTCACCCTCGATAGAGCGATAGTGTACAAAAACATCTTCACCCGCATCATTGACGATAAACCCATACCCCTTAGCATTATCGAACCACTTAACGGTGCCTATTGATTTTTCCATCTTTTTGACCTGAACCCGCTCCAGTCTCTGCTGTGCGTCTCATTATATTTTTTTAGTTGTCTGCCAACCTGGCGGACGGTGTCGCTTAAACCCAATTGATGAATCCTGTTTTTTATAGGAAACAAGTACTCAATAAGCTTGTATTCTAGTATACCAGAATCAAGTTAATCCACCCCCGATCAATTGTAGGAATAATCCTACAAGAAATCAGCGAAAAAGTCCCCTAGACTATGCAGTTGTATTTAAAACGCTTCTAAATTCAAACAGACGTATACAGATCTAAAGCGGCATCATTAAGATTTCAGAATTCCATTAAACAGCCGATACATCTCCCCGTGGTTTAGGCACTGCAGCGGCCTTCGTAAAATTGCTGGATAGCAAGAGGGGTCAGATGAAGGTTGTAAGCTTTGAATTTATACGCCCCTTTTTACTGCTGTGCGCCCTGTTTGCAATTGGTGGTATCACTGCACACCAGATAATCTACTCGCGGGCGTGGCACAAGCCGCTCGATGTCGTGGTGTATCCAATCAATGCAGACAACTCATTGGAGACGCACAACTACATCAACACGCTCGACCACGAGAACTTCACAGAAATCGATGACTGGTTTGCCGCAGAGGCTAAGCGGCATAAATTGCCACTCTCACAACCGATCCGCACTCAGCTCGGTCCCAGGGTCGATTCCGTACCACCCGCGCTGCCGGTGAACAAAGGTGTACTGCGAACTGTGCTGTGGGGTCTGCAATTGCGCTTTTGGGTATGGCGCAACACGCCGGATGATTCGTCAAATCTGCGCCGGGTTAGAGTATTTGTCGCCTACTACCAGGGTAGCGAAGATACACCGCTGGCTCACTCCATCGGTTTACAAAAAGGTTTGATCGGCGTTGTAAATGCCTTTGCTCACAGCCATCAAACCAAACAGAATAATATTGTCATTGCCCACGAGGTTTTACATACCGTCGGAGCTTCAGATAAATACAACTCCTACGGTGGTCCCCAATTTCCGTTAGGGTACGCGAATCCAAATCGCGAGCCCTTATACCCGCAACGATATGCAGAAGTGATGGCGGGCCGGATACCGACATCGCCCTATTCTTCATACATGGCGCAGAGTCTTAAAAGCGTACGTATAAATACATTGACTGCCAGCGAAATCGCCTGGCTGGACTAAGAGTGGAATACACGCCGCCAACCGCTTAGCAGTTACACTTCGGGTATGAACTCGCAAAAATTCCGACAATAAAATGGAGACCATCGCAGGTCTTGTCAGTCCCTATGCCCGGTATCTGCCGTGGATTGGAACGTTATCAGCCATTACATTTCTGCTAAGCCTTGCAGTGGTGCCCACACTGCTTGCAAGAATCCCGGCAAATTACTTCAATCAACCACAAAATCCAACCCCAAAAATCTCGGCTATCCACTACCCTTTAATATGGATTCTCCGGAATCTGGCAGGCCTGGTGTTGATACTGGCTGGCCTTGCCATGCTAATCCTTCCGGGTCAGGGTTTGCTGACGATCGTCATCGGCATTTTTGTCGCAGATTTTCCAGGCAAGCACTCTCTGGAGCGCAAGCTGGTTGCGAACGATAAAGTGTTTCGTTCGATCAACTGGATCAGAGCCAGAAAGGGTGTAGGTGCTCTCAGCTATCCGGAGGGCTATCCGGAGTCGAACACAAAATAAAACAATAAAGCGCATTGTCGCGGAGACCCATTGATGTCACGTTTCAACATCAAACAATCGCTATCAAGAGTTGCTCTGGTTGCAACCCTGGCAGCCGGTATTTCTGCAGCAGCATATGCCGCCGGGGAAACCACAACTCCCGCTTCAGACAACTCGCTGTCACTTGAATCACTGGCTGACCTGTACAACGAAAGAATTACGCAACTCGATTTCGAGCTGCGTAACGAGACAGAAAGACGAACCTCGGTCCTCGAACAGCTCGACGGCGTTATAAACGAGTTGTCGGAACTTGAAAAAGAAAGCGATATTGCAGTACAAAACTCACCGCAACTGAACAACAATGTTGAGCAGATCAGCCGTGAAATCGAGGAGGTCGACAACAACATAAGACTAAACACCCGATTGCTTGAGCAAGTCAGTACCTCACTCGAGAATCAACCGCGTCCAACAGTCTGGCAAGCAGCACTTGGCAAACCGGAGATTAAAGCTCGACACAAGCTACTCGCAACCCAACGCTACCTGGTGCACACGATCCAACAAAAACAACTACAACTGCAGACAGAGCGCAGCCGACTTGGTCAGCGCTACCAATCTATTGTTGAGTATAGCCATGGCATTAGTGAGTCAATTGGCGAGCTTCAAAACAATGCCAATAGATCGCTCAAAGACCGCACTCAGCTTGAGCGGGAGCTGGCTGATATTTCCTCAGAGATTGTGGCCAAACAAGATCGCCTGTTGTCGTTGAGACAACGATTGCAACTGATGGAATCCAACCCCGCTGTCGCACACTTCGCCAGTATGCGAAAAAAGCTACCAGATCCCATCGAAGGCATTTTGCTGCGAAAGTTCTCGGAACCAAAAGCCAAAGGGCTCCTCAAATGGAAAGGGATCCTGATCGAGGCACCGCTGGGCCTGCCCTTTTCAGCGGTATCTGATGGATTGGTAGTATTCGCCGATCAACTGCAGGGTCTCGGCAATGTCGTCATTCTCGACCACGGTCAGGGCTATATGACCCTGTACGGAATGGCTGAGTTGTTATTGGTCGAGAAAGATCAGCTGGTGCTGGCCGGAGACACGGTGGGTACTATCGGAGAATATGTCGGCGCAGACACTTCAGCGTTATACTTTGAAGTACGTCACAATGCAGATGCAGTTGACCCGCAAGATTGGTTAGCAATGCGCCAGATTGATTAAAAGCATAACCAATACCGCCTCTTTTTAGAGTCAAAATGATAAGATTCAGGAACATATAGGACCGTTTGAGGGTTCTGGAGTCAATCTATGACAATCCGCTCGAAACCAATAACGCTGTTGGCAGCCGGTGCAGTACTCGGTATATCGCTCACTATGGGCCACAACGTAGTCGGTGCAAGAGACAATTCCGGCGATGTTCTGCCTCTGGAACAACTACGCACTTTTTCAGATGTTTTTGCTCGTATCAAACGCAATTATGTCGAAGATGTCTCTGACGAAGATCTCCTCGAACATGCCATTCGCGGCATGCTCAGCGGTCTTGACCCACATTCAAGCTACCTGAACACAGAGCAGTTTCAGGAACTTCGCATCGGTACTTCCGGTGAGTTTGGCGGGCTCGGCATTGAAGTGGGTATGGAAGACGGATTCGTCAAAGTCGTCTCCCCGATCGACGACACACCGGCCGCTCGCGCTGGTATGAAAACCGGTGATCTTATTATCCGTCTGGACGACAAGCCGGTAAAAGGTCTGGCACTCAACGATGCGGTCAAACTGATGCGCGGCAAACCGGGTAGCGATATCGTCCTGACTGTCGTCAGAGAAGGTGAAGATAAGCCACTTAAAATAACGATCACACGAGCCGTAATACAAGTCACAAGCGTTAGAAACAGAATTCTTGAAGACGGTTACGGCTATGTTCGAGTCTCGCACTTTCAAACCAAAACACCTGCAGACATGATCAAAGCGATCGAGACTATGCAAATTGAAGGTGTGTTAAACGGTTTGGTACTCGACTTACGCAACAACCCGGGTGGTGTACTTTCAGCTGCGGTCGGAATTTCAGATGCGTTCCTTAACGACGGTCTGATTGTTTATACCGACGGTCGCGAAGAGGATTCAAGATTGCGCTACACCGCATCGCGCGGTGACATAATGGAAGGTGCGCCGATTGTGGTATTAGTTAACGGTGGATCTGCATCTGCCTCGGAAATTGTTGCAGGTGCGATGCAGGATCACGGCCGCGGCGTTGTAATGGGTTCTAAAACTTTTGGCAAAGGTTCGGTGCAGACCATTCAAAACCTGCCGAACGGCGGCGCGGTCAAGCTGACCACAGCACGTTACTTTACCCCTTCGGGTCGATCCATTCAGGCACAGGGTATAGAACCGGATATTGTCACTGGCAATCTGCGACTTGCCCAGCGCGAGGACTCCGGCATCGAACCAATCACCGAGTCGAGCCTGTCAGGTCACCTTAGCAACGGCAACGATGCAGAAGAAGCAGAGACCACAGCTGCGGAAGAAGAAACACCTGAGAATCTGGCTGAAGACGACTACCAGTTGAATGAGGCACTGAATCTACTCAAGGGACTGGCGATTCTCAGCAAGCGCTAGCGTCTCTGCAATACATGATTAGAAACAGGGCACCGCAAGGTGCCCTTTTTTTTGCAAGTTACCTGGCCTGCAATTCCGTTGCACCAGCCTTCTGACCCCGCGGTGATCGGACCAGGTACCGCATTCCGATATGGCATACGCCGCTTCCACTGCACAATCAGTGAACAGTTTTGCTATGGTAAACAGTAAACCATTATTTGATAAAAAAACTATGTTCCCGAGCTTGATGCAGCAACGCCCATTGATGATCTCGAGCATCATTGAATTCGCAGAACGCTGGCACCCGGATGTTGAGGTTGTCTCACGCACCACTGAAGGACCAATCCACAGATACACCTACAGTGAGATGGGTGCACGCACAAGGCAACTTGCAGCCAGCTTAAGTACGCTTGGCATAGAACAAGGCGACCGCGTCGCTACCCTTGCCTGGAACGGATACCGACATCTTGAGCTCTACTATGGTGTCTCAGGCTCCGGTGCTGTACTACACACACTCAACCCGCGATTGTTCTCAGAGCAATTGATTTACATCATTGATCACGCAAACGACAAGGTCATATTCACTGATCTGACTTTTGTACCAATTCTGGAAGGCATTAAAGACAAACTAACCAGTATTGAACACATAGTGATTATGACCGACCGTAGTCACATGCCGGAAACCACATTGGATAACGTACACTGCTATGAAGACTTGTTGGCATCGGCACCCATAGATTATCAGTGGCCGGAGTTCGACGAAAATGCAGCTTCCAGCATCTGCTATACATCCGGCACTACCGGCAACCCAAAAGGTGTTGTCTACTCACATCGATCAACATTGATCCACGCGATGGGTAGTTCAGTACCGAACGGACTGGGTCTTTCACTGTCAGATTCCATCTTGCTGGTCGTGCCACAATTTCACGTCAACGCATGGGGCGTATCTTATGCAGGACCAATGAACGGCTGCAAGCTTGTGCTGCCCGGGCCTGCAATGGATGGTAAGTCGATTCATGAACTACTCGATCAGGAACGCTGCACTTTATCACTTGCCGTACCCACAATCTGGATGATGCTAACGGCTTACCTTAAAGAGAGTGGCGCTGAGCTACCACACATGAAGCGCGTTGTAATAGGTGGCTCGGCAGTTCCGGAAGCAATGATCCGTAGTTTCGAACAAAATTACGACGTACAGGTAATACACGCCTGGGGCATGACTGAAACCAGTCCGTTGGGAACCCTGAACTTTCTGTTGCCTCACTTGCGGGAACTCGACTATGAAGCACAGATGGAAACCAAACTTAAACAGGGTAAAACTGTATTCGGTATTGATTTACGTATTGTCGATGATAGTAACAATACGCTTCCGCACGATGGCAAAGCTTTTGGCAAACTACAGGCACGGGGTCATTGGGTTACCTCTGGTTACTATGGTGAAAAACCATCAGTAGATGCAGACGGCTGGTTTGACACAGGTGACGTAGCAACCATCGATAAAAACGGTTATATGATGATAACCGATCGCACAAAAGATGTTATCAAGTCAGGTGGTGAATGGATAAGCTCCATTGAACTGGAAAACATTGCTGTCGGTCACCCGTCCGTGGTGGAAGCCGCCGTCATAGCCATCGAGCATCCCAAGTGGGATGAAAGGCCATTGTTAGTTGCAGTAGCAAGTCCGGACAGTAAAACAGACAAAGATGACATACTTGGTTTTATGGCACAGCGGGTTGCGAAATGGCAGTTGCCTGACGATGTTCAGTTCGTCGATGAACTCCCACACGGTGCCACCGGCAAGCTAAATAAGCTGAAGCTACGGGAAGATTTTAAAGACTACAAGTTCCCGGGTTTGTAGCAGTCAGTTGTACCTCGGTACATAGCACGAGATTAAAATACAGCCGGACACCGGGAGTTCAAAATCCCGGTGCATAACGCAAGTCTTTTTTTAAACGGATCCCTATGCTGCAACTTCTCTACAACCAACAGTTCGCACTATTCATACTGATCATCGTCACTCTGATTATCTCATTGACGTTTCATGAATACGCACATGCAGCATCTGCAAAACTCTTAGGTGACGATACCGCACAAAGGCTCGGAAGACTAAACATCAACCCGATCGCCCATATTGACCCGATAGGCCTTGTGATGGTGGTGCTGGTCGGATTTGGCTGGGCCAAACCAGTACCGACGAATCCGAATAACTACACCGGCAAATGGGCCAGCTGGGGCACGCCACTGGTAGCGGCGGCAGGCCCGGCAATGAATCTGTTGCTGGCTTTTATAACAATCAATGTCTACTACGCAGGAGTAAAATCGGGCAACGCCTGGTTTACACAACCGGGGCCTCAAACCTTTTTCTTTATCTTAGCTTCTATCAATCTGCTCCTGATGCTCTTTAATCTGATTCCACTCGGCCCATTGGATGGGCACTATATCCTGGGTCACTTTTTACCAGCCAAACTGTCGAGCATCTATCTCGAATACAACAGACGCTATGGCCACTTCGTCTTTTTAGGCCTTATTATTTTAAGCTTTCTGGGAATTCCGATATTCAGCAAACTACTGTCTATCGCATACACGATTTTACCAAAGCTTGTCATCGTGACTTAGTTGGCCCAGCACCAGCGCGATAGCTCGGGCAACTGTACAAAAAGAACGTGGCACTAAAGCTTTAAGTAAGAGGGTTCAACAACAACGGGGAGTGGCAAACAAAGAGCCAGTAAAGCAGAAGGTAAAGAGGATCAGTAAGGTTTTTGGCTGACAAAATTACCGGGAGGATCATAGTTGCACACCCAGATCTGCGACTTATCCGGACAGCTCGCGGCGGCACACGCCATCACCTGAGAATCCTTCCAGACTACCTGAGTATAGTTCTCGCAAGACTTCCCGGCTCTGCATTGGTTATCGTCGTAGTTATAATCTATCCCCTGCCGCACCCAATCCAATACCACTTTGTTTTCATCAATCGCTGCAACTTCTACGCGACCATCGCCAAAGCGCACAGGTTCCAGTAGCTGTAAGTTTTCACCGAGTCTGCTTTTATTCTGAGGCAATCCAACAGAACCGCGTCTGCGTGGTGTGCAGTCAGCCTGAGTGGTTAAAAAATTTGCCCAACCCGCAGCATAGGATTCAAGACGTGTCGACCAGGTAAGCGGCGGAACCCCCAGGCGTCGACGTATAGAGTTGTGGCTGTCGAGAAGTTTTTGTTTATCAACCACCAGATCTGTACCAGGTATCTCACCTGTTACAGTTGGAGCTCCTGGCGTTAACGGAGTTAACGTTTGAAGTGTCGCAGGGTTAGGTGGTGCTGCTTGAACAGGAGAGAGATCTCCTTCCCATCCGTCTGGTGGTGGAAGTTCCTGAACTGCACATGAAGTAATGGCAACCAGTGCGGCTGCCATCAACATGAAATCGTGTCCGATATTTTTATTTAAATTCACTAAGTTATTTCAGCAAATTGGGCCATTCAGCCACTCGGGCAATACCAAGTAACTCGGGTTAGTTTAACCAGGTCGGCAGGATGCATAACTTAATCAATACGCGTTACTAACCGAGCTGTTCCTCAATAGAGCAACCAGGTGCGTTCGTTTTAACGTGATTAATCGCGTCAGTTCGATCCTGAACACTTGGGTACATCGCACTGGTTGCAACAACCTGGCCATTAGCTGACTTAACATTAAAAAAGTACATACCATTAGTAGACTCTTTTAAAACGTATCGTTTGTCTTCTGTGCAGTTCTTTTTTACCGAATTAATGCCTTTAGAGGCACTGTCTTTTGCTTTGTAGTTTTCGCTTTTCAGTACCATTTTTCCTTCATCGTTCACAAACGAAAAACTAAATGGTTCTGCAGCGCTACTTTTCTTTAATAAGGCCTTCATTATGTATCTCCTATAGTTCAAACCGTCGAACAACTATGTTAGCACCGAAAAAAACGTTTTCGCCGGGGTGTAACGATATTTTGTAGTTGGCAAATTATGAAGATTGGTAATCCCTACCCCATATGGGTGACGTCTTCCTTTTCTACAACAACAAAGTATCGTATCTTCTTTATTATTCGGGGTTTTTTGTCTTGGAACAGGGTCTAAACGAGCTACACTTTGTACAGGCAAAGAGGAATGATGCATCCTCCAACGCTTCACCTAATTTTACAAATAGTCTTTTTTGTCCTTCCAATGGCACTTACGCGACCAACAACCCCGAGCCTCCTGACTTTAGTTTGCAATTCCGCGCAACACTTTGCAAGCACAGACTCGTACCGGCTACCGCATCTTAACGTGTCCAATCTTTACAAATCAACTCACGAGGTCTGATTTAGAAAACAGATAGCGCTACTCTTCAGCTTCGGTGATCTTAAGGTCCGATTCTTTAGCATCCTGCAGATTTAGCCACGAATAACGATCCACTGTCTCGACGGGTACGTTTGCAAACTGATCGTCACGTAAGATCAGGAGATGGATCTTGTCACCAGGTTTGTGTTCCGACCAAAGCCGTGAATACATGTCTTTAAGACTCGATACCTGCTTTTGATTAATTGCGATTATCTTGTCACCCGCCTTGATACCAGAATTGGCAGCAGGTGCATCATCGTAAACAGCGCCGACTTTAATACCACTCTTAGTGTCTTTAGTTTCAAAACCAAGCCACGGCTTAACAGATGACTTACTGCGTCCAGTAGTCAACAACTCACCCATTACACTTTTCAATGCATTAATCGGAATAAAAATATTACCGGGTACCCGCACTTTCGGATCGATATCTATATCGATCGAGACCAGCGCACCTATACCCAATAACTCCGCATTGGCAGAAAGAAGTGCTGCACCACTGAAATCAATGCTGGGTGGATAAGTATGTATGGCATCGTCCAACATATACTCCCAGCCACCGGTGAACGGCTTTACTTTACCAATGGTTACAGATTTAGCACCCTCTTCGCCAGAAGCGGGAAGTATTAGAGCCTTCTGATCCTTTTTTACATCAGCAGAGTTACCCAGCTCCAACGCATAGGTAGAGCGGAAATTTTTTGGACGTAACAATCCCAATCCAATGCTATCGTCATAAGCTACAATTTCTGCTTCATCAGTGATGCCATTTGCAAAAGTGACGCTAACTGATTCTGCTTCAGCCACTATATAACCCGCTGTTGCAATCAACCCTTCTGAATCAATAACAACACCGGTGCCTTTGCGATCGGTACCGAAAGTGGACTCTGTTCTTGCACCGCTGCGCGCAGTCGCTTCAACTGTTACTACCGCATGCATAACTTTCTGCACCGGGTCAGTAATTAGCGGCAGCGCATTCGCGAGCTCAGGTTCTGATTCAGCTTCTGGTGCTGTTTGCTCACTTATGCTCTCATGATTATAAGTAAACGGCGCTGTTGAAGGATCTGCCAGTACTGCTGAACCACAGCAAACGGCAGATAAAGTCAGAAATCGCGAAATCCGTAATGCTTTACCAGCGATAGAAGGCAGGGACATAACTGATACCTGTTTGTCGGTTGCGGATTTGCAGCCGGTCCCGGGGTAGTAGCAGCCAATGTGCCATAGTGGTGTGCCATGGTTGTATGCCGGGGGGCAGTGGCAGAAGAAGCTCAATATTGACTAAAAATCTCAGGCCAGACCTTGCCAGCAAAAAGGCCGGCAAAAAAAAGGGCCACTCGAAAGTGGCCCCCTTACTTAATACAACTTAAAAGCGCTGATTAGTGTCTAACACCCAGCTTCTTAAGAGTATCCAGAGTCAAGCTACCAGTAGCAAGATTCTCAGCACGCTGGAAGCGCTCAACTGCGTTCATTGTCTGGCTACCGAGTACGCCATCAATAGGACCCGGGCTGTAACCAGCTTTCAACAGTGCACGCTGTACGTCCTGAATAGTGTCAAGAGACGTGTTAGTTTCACACAGTACAGATCTCCACTCGAGGCTCTCAGGCTTCACCTGGATGCGACGTGAAACAGTGTCATATACCGCAGGAATTGCAGTGCGGACTTCACGTGCATCTTCTACCAGGCGACGAACACTCTTGGTTTCGTACTTAGCTGGAATCTCAACACGTCGTACTGACGCAGGAGTCTTTACAACTTTACGTGAAATGCTAGCTGTCTTTGCAGGAGTTTCCTGAAGGCAGATAACGTTACCAGTTGCTTTACCAGCGATGCCACGAGCACCTTTAGCATGCCATGAGTGAGAACCACCAGTTTCCATAACACGCTTGGTTACGTCATCATACTTAGCTGGAAGTGCAACGCGAGTTTCAGTTGCATCTGCAACCAGCTTACGTACACGAATAGTTTCGTAACGTGCAGGCTGCTCAGAAACTTTAGTAGTTGCAGGAGTTCTCAAAACGCGCTTGCTGATAGTCTTGTAGACAGCTGGAACTTCAACGAGGCACATTACGTCGCCAGTACCGTGATCGATTTTTTCAATCGCGCCACGACCTTTCTTCCAAACAGTCTTTGCGTCTTCAACTTTAACGCGTTCCTGTGTAGTTTCGAAAACCGCAGGAATTTCAACAAGGCTGCGAGTAGCAGGAGAAACCATAACACGCTGCTCAGACCATTCGTACTTGGCTGGAGTAAGCTTGATTGTCTCTGAAGCTTCAGAAATCAGCATACGCTCAGTAACAGTCTTATAAGTAGGAGCTTCGAAGTGCTCACTGAAGCACTGGCCAGCTCTGGCACTGTCAACAGCCGCACCACTGGCACGTGCCATAGCAACTAGTGCTGAGTCAGCACCAATTGAACTTCCGACAGAACCCATAACCCAACGGCTTGAAGCCGGAGATACCTGGTAAGTTTCTGAAGCAGTACCGAAAGTAGCAGGAATAACTCTAAGTTCGCTACCAGCTTCGCTTACAAGTACACGCTGCTCAGAAGTTTCGTACTTAGCAGGAATAATTTTAAGGGTCTCGCTAGCTTCTTTAACCACAACTCTTGAAGACTCAGTGCGGTACTCCGCAGGAATAAGAACCTTGGCGTAACATTCGCCTGGCTTCGCATTAGGGAAGACATTTTTCAGGTCGTCTTGTGCGATACCCACGCTGGCAGTGCTCGCAAAAGCACCCAATACAGCTAATTTGAATAACTTTTTGTTCATTGATAATTTTTCCAATTTTAAGGATGTTTACTTGCCAGTAATTTAGACAATCATGGATACCGCTCACTGACGTAACAGTGTGTTACATCCGTCCTGTGACTGGCCCCGACGCATATGCATGCAACGGTTGTGCTTATTAGTGACCGCTACAAAGATTCCTTGAAACCTTCGTATACCCATCCCTTGCAAAGCCACTATTTACTTACCAAATCAACCAGTTACATTTGTAAAAAAACGTATGCAAAATAGTTTTAAAACGATGCGATGGAAAAATTTCGGTAATGACAAACGAGTGACGCTGTAAGCTTCACAGAATCTAACGCCTGACGACAAAATACAGGCAATTATTTCGCCATAATTGATGGTCTTATGATCCGTAAAAACACCCGATCAAAGTGGATGTGGCTGGTAGCAGTGACGGCACTAACTGCAGTTGCAGTCGGATGGATGCTGCGGTACTTACAAGTAAATGATCAACAGCTATCGGTAAAACCCGCGCTCGCATACTCAGATCTAAAACTGGAACCGGTTAAAAGCAACATCGGGCTGCATGCACGTCTGCCCTATCGATCGCTGGTGCTTGCTGCCGAATACGCAACCCGGGAACCACAAACCGGCAATGGGGAAAAACAACGCTGCGAAAAACTACTGGGTGCAAAAGTATGCGCAACACTCACCTGGCAATACTCCATTAAAAGAGACGGGGATATAAAAATAGAATCACTGGGTGACCAGATCCAGTTAAAACTGCCGGTGAGCTTTGCAGGTCTCGTCAGTGTTGATGGACGTGGTGGAAAATTGCTTGGCTTACGCAATAAAGATATCGACGGCAAACTAATGTTGATCGCAAATCTGGATGTAGATATCAAAGAAAACTGGTGTCCGGTGGTCGACGGCACTGTGAGCTACAAATGGTTATCTGACCCGAGAATCACCCTGATCGGCAATCTGCGAATAAACTTACGCAAATCCGTAGACCGCGCCTTGCAGCGCAAGCTGCAATCATTAAAGAGTAAACTGACCGACGTCATCGACTGCGATTCATTCAGGCAGTCGCTGCAGGAACAATGGCGTATCCATACGCTGCCTGTTGATATCAACTTAGCGCAGGACGAGCGGGAAAGTCAGCTTACAATCACCCCGCTCAGCGCTTCCGTGTCTGATATACACATACAACGCGACCATGTCGGTCTGTCTTTTGATCTCGGCGCAACAGTAGAGCTGTTGCAGACAGATTTTGCATCATCTGCGAATCAGCCAGAGGTGCTGCCGCTGCCAAATCTGCAGCCACATACCATGACCCCGGGTACAGTCGACTTCAGCCTGCTCATGCATATCCCCTACAGCCAGCTTGAGGACAGAATTGCTGAAAAGATTGTCGGTAAAACCTATGCATCCGGTAAATCAAACGCACTGACTGTCACATCGATCAACCTCTATCCGGCAGAACACCTGCTGATCATCGATGTCGGTTTCGAGGCCAATGTTCTCGGTCCGATGATTAAAACTACAGGCAACGTTTATATCAGCACCAGGCCCGTCGCCAACCCAGAAAACCGCCAACTGATTTTTGAGGACCTGCAGCTGACACGCACAATCGACAGTCGACTACTATCAGCCGTCACGACAATCCTCCGCCAACAGCTCCTGACAGCGCTGAAAAAAGTATCAATTCTTGATCTGAGTTCATCCTTAACCAAACTCGAATCTTCTATCGAAAAGTCACTTTCCAATCCGGATAAAACCGGCGGTGTCCGGATTGACGCTGAATCCCCAACAGTGCGATTAATGACCTTAAACCCACAGGAAAATGGAATCGCTGCAATGGTGCACCTGTCGACACGCTTGAATGCAACAATTCCAGAGAATGTTCTGATTCGTTAACGCCCAATCGTTCAGTAAAGATTGTTCGATATAGACATCAGGGCATCTGATAAAATATCGCCTATGGATGTCTCTCATATACTAGATTCACTGAATACAGAGCAGCGTGAAGCAGTAACCGCGGAACCCGGCCCACTATTGATTCAGGCCGGCGCAGGCAGCGGTAAGACGCGAGTTCTGACCCACCGCATCGCCTGGCTGCATCAGGTCGAGCAGGTATCACCATTTGCCATTTTAGCGGTGACTTTCACCAACAAAGCCGCAGGTGAAATGCGTTCGCGGATAGAAGAATTGCTCGGCACCTCAATTGGCCCGATGTGGATCGGTACCTTCCACGGACTATCGCACCGTTTTCTTAGAATTCACTGGAAAGAGGCAAAGTTACCGCAGACATTTCAGATACTCGATTCTGAAGATCAGCGCCGCATGGTACAACGTGCCATCCGCAGTCTGGATCTGGATGAATCACGTTGGCCGCCCCGCAATGCAATGTGGTACATCAATAACAAGAAAGATGATGGTCTGCGACCGGAACACATCCGTGATGACGATGATCCCACTGAACAGCAGATGATCCGCATCTACAAAGCCTATGAGACAGCGTGTCAACTGGCAGGAGCTGTCGACTTTGCCGAACTCCTGTTGCGGGCACTTGAAACATTGCGCGACAACGAAGAATTATTGCAACACTACCAGAACCGATTCCAGCACTTGCTGGTCGATGAATTCCAGGACACCAATTCCATCCAATACGCCTGGCTGCAATTACTGGCGGGTGACAAGGGTAACCTTTTTGCAGTCGGCGACGACGACCAGTCTATCTACGGCTGGCGCGGTGCGAAGGTCGAAAACATTCTCAATTTTCAACACCACTTCAGCAACACCAAAGTAATTCGTCTGGAGCGCAACTACCGCTCTACCGGCAATATACTCAACGCCGCCAACGCGCTGATTGAATACAACGAAGACCGACTGGGGAAAAATCTCTGGACCGATATCGGAGAAGGTGATTTGATCACTTTCTATAGTGCTCACAATGAAGGCGATGAAGCACGTTTCATTATTGAACGAATTCTTGAACATCTGCACAACGGCGGCACACGGTCTGAAACCGCAATCCTGTACCGATCGAACGCACAGTCCCGTGCCCTTGAAGAAGAGCTAATCCGCAGCGGCATACCTTATCGGGTCTACGGTGGTTTGCGCTTCTTCGAACGCATGGAAATAAAAGATGCACTGGCGTATTTGCGACTGATCAGTTTATCTGATGACGATGTATCGTTTGAACGGGTAGTCAATCAACCAACCCGTGGTATCGGTGAAAAGACAATATCGCAAATCCGTACCGTCGCGACTGACGCCAATGTTTCTCTGTGGCATGCAAGTGCAGAAATTCTGACCGCCAATGGTCTGAAAGGCAGAGCCGCCACTGCCGTCGGTGCTTTTATGAAACTGATCATGCAGATGCGCAAAGACACCGAAGACATGTCGCTCGATAAAATGATCGAGCATGTTATTGAACACAGTGGTCTGCTCGATCACTATAAAAAAGACCGTACTGAAAAAGGTGAAGCGCGGGTGGAAAACCTGCAGGAACTCGTCGGTGCTGGTATTGATCCGCCGGACTTACCAGAAGATATGCCAGACATGACTGTGCTCGATGCCTTCCTTGCCAACGCGGCATTAGAAGCAGGAGACAAACAGGGTGACGAGTGGGAGGACTGCGTGCAACTAATGACTATGCACTCGGCCAAAGGTCTCGAGTTTCCGATGGTGTTTATCACGGGTATGGAACAAGGTTTATTCCCGAGTAAACGCTCGGTGGAGGAGTCGGGCAAAATCGAAGAAGAACGACGCCTGGCCTATGTTGGAATAACTCGGGCGGAGAGAAAATTATATTTAAGTATGGCCGAACATCGCAGACTATACGGCCGCGACCACTTCAACACACCGTCAAAGTTCATCTCCGAAATTCCCGCAGAGCTAATGCAGGAAGTACGGCCTCGAATGCATGTCACCAAACCAATGGCGTCAAAGCCACCAGCACGCCGAGGTGCCATTCGTGAAGACAATGCCACTGGTCTGAGCGTCGGACAACGAGTAAAACACGCAAAATTTGGCGAAGGCATCGTGACAGACTACGAAGGTCAGGGTGCGCACGCGCGCGTCTATGTGAATTTTGAAGAGGTGGGCAGTAAGTGGCTGGTAATGGCTTACGCAAACCTTGAGGTGATGAACGTAGCTTAATCTACAGTCTGTCACGCAACGAATAGTACATCATTCCAAGTTTTAACAACGGTGATCGCAGTAACGTTCCACCCGGAAATTTCGTATGGTCAAGCTTTGCCATAACATTAAAGCTATCGAACCTGCCAGCCACGGCTTCGGCACATAATTTCCCTGACAATGTCGCCATACCAACTCCGTGGCCAGAGTAACCAGATGAAGACATCACATTCGTTGTGAGCTGTCTGATGTGCGGCATGCGGTTCATTGTGATCGCAAGCGTGCCGCCCCAGCCATAGTCTAAGCCTGTATCTTCGAGCTGCGGATACACACTGAGCATCGCACTTCGAACAAAAGATTTTATATTTGCAGGAAAACGATAACCATAACTCTCACGGCCACCAAACAACAATCGATTATCAGTCGACACGCGGAAGTAGTTCACTACAAATTTAGAATCAGCAACCGCCATATTGTCGCGAATTAAAGAGGCCGCAAGCGAGGGTTCAAGCTTTTCAGTGGCAATAATATAATTATTTATCGGCATAACCGATGCAGCAACGTCTGATGCCAAATCCCCCAGGTAACCATTGCAGGCCAACAGCAATTGCCGTGCTTTAATATCGCCGTACTTCGATTTGATAGTTACCTGCTCTGGTGAATCAGAGTAACTGGTAACTTCGGTATTTTCAAAAATCCGTACCCCGTGCTGTAACGCCGCTCGAGCGATTCCGATAGCAAGCTTTAACGGGTGCAAGTGTCCGGCACCGGTATCAATAGAGCCCGAGTAGTACCTGTCGCTCGCAATTCTCTGTCTGATTTCATCGCGATCAGCAAAGGAGATTTGATCGTAACCATAATTGGTATTTAGTTTTTCTACGTATTCGGCCGTGTCACGGCTAAAGCGACGCTTGTGATCAACGTACATAATGCCCGGTTGGTAGTCGCACTCAATACCGTATTGCTCAATCAGACTATGTACATTTTGCTTTGACGCCTGCGCCAGATCCCAAAGTGCATGTGCATGCGCTGCACCATACTTTTTCTCAAGCACATCCTGATCAACACGCTGACCTGAACCGAGTTGACCACCGTTACGTCCACTGGCACCCCAGCCTATACGGTGAGCATCGAGAAGCACGACATCTATACCATCACGTGCCAGTGTCAATGCTGCAGACAACCCGGTAAAACCACCACCAACAATGCAAACATCACAGTTGAGTGATTCACTCAACCGAGCTTGCGGCTCAAAGGCATCTACCGTTGCCGCATACCAGGATTGCGGATATTGACCGGGTAGATCATTTTGATAAAGCAGCTTGGTTTGTGACATACACGGCGCGCTTTGTGTCAGTGGTCGCTAGTTGGGCGTGCGGAAAGTTCGGTAATAAACTTTCCGCACACCCCACAAGTGTATGCCTACACCCGGGACCAGGTGCTTACAATATCGCTTACGCTGCGGGATCGCTAGAAATCGATTTTAATTTCGA
>CAYPDN010000011.1:0-2130 GCA_964409445.1 uncultured Granulosicoccaceae bacterium | reverse complement strand
GTGCTTACAATATCGCTTACGCTGCGGGATCGCTAGAAATCGATTTTAATTTCGAAATTAACTTTGTCTCTCTGATCTTCGGACCAGATATCAAACCCCAGCTCCCAATCGCCGTTCATATTGAACTTTAAGCCTTTGACCAGGTACTTTCCGTCCTCGGGGTGCTCACTTACCTGAGGCTGCGAAGGCAAGCCATGGCCATGCAAAGGCATGCCCCCGCTGACCGAGACGCGAGCCGGAGTGACCGGCTTGCCATCCGAGGTTTTTACGGTCAGAACCCATTCCAGAAACTCGTTGATTGCCACCGAATCGTTGAATTGTGGGTCAAGCGTCACTTCAAATGCACCCTGCTCCGATACTTTTTGCCAAACAGGCTTTTCCTGCTCAGGTGGCTCTTCAGGTTCCTTATCGGCACAGGCAGATAAGCCCAAACAGGATACCAGGCACAGCAGCCAGTACCGGATCACGAGTTTCCGGACTGAGCCACAGAGGATATGCATTTGATTCTGTTCTGATTCAGGGGTTAGAACCATTGTGCGTATAACCTGTTTGAAAGGGCCTAAGCCCGACGTTAAAAAATCGCCAATTGCAGGCGACCACAAGTATACCGTATTTATACGGCATCCAGTTCATTTTCATACTCATCGGCACTTTCATCGTGCATGACATCACCGGTCATAGTTCTTTCTACTTCAGCAGCTTGCCAGCCTTTTTCGCTGCGCGTCTGAAGAAACTCTACTTCTTCACCCTCGTTCAGGGATTTGTATCCGTCCCCCATGATCGCACGATAATGCACAAATACATCTTCACTTTCTGCATTCAGGATAAAACCGTATCCTTTTGCATTGTCAAACCACTTAACCTTCCCAATCGACTTTGCCAACTTACTAACCTTTTGTTTATTGCTAATGGTTACCCTATGGGATAACCGTAATTTATGTGTGTTTTGTGTTACTTCTTACTGCCAACATTTCAGCACAGAATTTAACACAGTAGATATTGTCACCTATCAAAAATTGCGACAAAGAGGCATTGGAAATGTGACACATGACCTCTCCGCAAGAAAAAAATAGTTCTACCTGCCTTGGCACTAAACTTCCATCATTAGGTCTACCCCTTTAATCAACGAACCGACCTGCTTTCAGCTCGCAAAGTACTTAGCTCAGCAATTGGCAAAGCGTGGAATTGAAAATCAATTTCGTCCACCAAGCAGGTAGACTCGCGAAATAAATCATCGAAGGACACACATGGCATTGCATACGCAACTAAAAACACTGGCGCAAACAGCAATATGCCTTTGTGTATTAGCCACCGCAGCGCCCGCTTCAGCTCAACACGGTATTTGCGTCGCCCCACAGAGACCTGCATGCCCGCAAAACGTGGCTCGCATACCTCAACATGAATTTACCTTCTCGCGGCTTATCTTCAAGGATAACCTCGTCGCAGTTGATGAGCTGGGAGACTACGTCGGATTCGACCATTGGCAAGCGGACTGCTCAGACTCCGACCCGCATTTCATTTCTGCGATCAAGCGCATGACCCGGATAGACACGAACAACCAGTCGCAGAGTATCTCGGCAACGGATGAATCTCTGTTCGACTACCCGGCGCTCTACATGGTTGAGGCAGGATTCGCAGCATTTACCCAGCCAGAGGCAGATCAGCTCAAAGAATATCTACTGCGTGGTGGCTTTCTACTGGTGGACGATTTTCACGGCAGCTACCAGTGGGGCAAATTCGAAGAGTGGATGGGCCAGATTTTCCCCGACCGAGAGATTGTCGATTTACCCAGGGAACACGAAATCTTCCACGTGCACTTCGACATCGATGAATTTGTGCAGATTCCCGGCCTCAGAGCCTTGTGTCTGAATAACGGTGCCACCTGGGAACGACCGATGCGTAAAGCAGGCACGGTGATAGAGAGCAACAGCTCAAGACAAAAGCCCGCCTGGCGCGCTATTTTGGACGACGACGACCGAGTCATGGTGATGATCAACTGGAATGTAGATTTAGGCGATGCGTGGGAACACGCAGATATGGAAGAGTACGCATCTGCCTATACATCGACCGCCTACCGGTTGGGCGTAAACTACATGATCTACAGCCTTACCCACTGATATTCTTCAGGCT
>CAYPDN010000010.1:14599-31679 GCA_964409445.1 uncultured Granulosicoccaceae bacterium | reverse complement strand
AGCAGTAGTCGTTGGTTTTATTTTTTATCGGTGCGTACTCGGGCAGTGTATGCTCCTTCAATCGCTGCTCTCGCATTAGCTCTTTGTTTACCGGCTTATCAAAGCTGGTGAACAGCGTATACCAATAGCAGTTTTCGTCATCCACCGGTACGTGCCATTGAGTGATGGTCATCTCACGTGACATCGGTATGCAAATTGTTTCCGGGAAAATGGCATTGGTAATGCGCACATGGGTTTTTTCATTTTCCATGTGTCGAAGTGCGGTAATCTTTAGACCATAGTCAGTCTCATCAACTGTGATCTCGGGTCGCGGATACTCACGCAAAATCCGGGTCATCGGTATATCTGTATCTGCAGCTTTGTCACGAAACTGTTTGCCGTAGCTGTCATCCGGATCTTCGTCTTCCAGAAACCGATGCAAAAAACTCGCGTGCGCCGGATCGATACCAATTTCAAACGCCTGTAGCCAGTTGCATTGCCATAGTCCCTTAAAAGCGAACACATGCGTGTCTGGTGCTCTGAAGCAATCAAAGTTTGGAAATGCCGGCGCGTCTCCCTGCCCCAGCCAGGCAAAAACAATTCCACGTTTTTCCTGTATGCGATAGACAGGGCCATCCGGATCTGCGACTACAGTCTGCGGGTGATTGGTTGCGTGTTCATCTGCATTTGCTTTACGCGTCACAAGTTGCCAGTCACCGGCATCATCACAGACTAAAGCGAGGCGTTCCCCCAACAAGTTAACCGGTACCGGTTCGCCATTTTTAAGTTCATCTGTTAGCGCTGCCGGTTGCCAGTATTGTCTTAGCACTGCACCTGCGTCGCTATTCGGTCCAACGCGTGTCAGCTGGTCATTGAGTTCCTGTGAAATCATAACGACTGCCTCATGTTTATATATCGGGAGCTTCAGGCACACCCTCTCCAACATACGCGAATATCCTGCCCTGCGTCTCGTGCAGTGGCAACATCGGTACCTTGATAGCCTGGGCCATTTTCGAGCCTTCCGGTTCTGCTGGCTGTTCCACACATTGTCCGGTACGGTCGAAGTGCCAGCCATGAAACGGGCAGCGGATGCCATTATCTTCCAGTCTGCCAAAACACAGATCAGCACCTCGATGCGGACAGTGCCTGCTGATCATCCCCAACTCGCCTTCATCATCCTGAAACAGGATATAAGGTCGGGCGTCTATCGTGACCGGCAGCAATGGACGCGGACTGACAAGCTCGGATCTGTCAGTGATATACACCCAGTCGATTTGACGATCAGTGGTATCAACTACGACGTGTTGCGCTGGCATTTGCGACCCGGTACTGTGCGTTATATGAACTAACGGTTAATTATAGCAATTTTCTAATTCAGACACATTGAGACTGTCGACATGAATTGAAACCTGGATGTATCTTTACTCAATTTCACCGGACTCAGTTATTGAAGCATTATAGTTCTATTTTTTTAGACTATTTTTTTCAACAATTTTATCAACTGTGATGTTTCAGATTTTGTTAACGGCTCAACAGTGAGTGCTGTCACCTCAGAAGCATCAGGGATTGCATCCTGCATCACCTCAGTGCCTTTCTGCGTTAGCGATATCAGTTGTCGCCTTGCATCTGTTGGATCTTTTTTGCTCTTTATTAATTTTCTCTCGCGCAGTCGATCGACAACACCTTTGATGGTGGCAATGTCCATTGCCGTCATCCGTCCCAACTCATTTTGAGACAGAGAGCCGTGCTCTAACAGTTTAGCCATTGCAGCAAAACGGGTTGGTGTCAGATCGGAGCGCATTACGTTTGAGAATATTCCGGTGTGGCGCTGATTAACCTTTCTTAGCAGATGGCCAACCTGATTATCCAATATATAGCTTTTTCTCGGTTTCATACGCTGGGAGAAGTATTCTGATCAGATCATTTTTTACAGTATTGGTCAGATAGTAGCACGTTCATAGCGAGGCAATTTTCTGCCAATCAAATCAATAACAGACTTGACCTGAGCCCTGTAATCATTAGCATGCTAATGAGGGAATGAGATTAACCGGAAGCTGAAATATGGCCGATAAAAGCAGTCAGACACTTGTAATCACAAACATCGCGCAAATCCTCACTGGTAAATTAGAGGAACCTCTGATTGACGGTGATTGTGTGATCAGTGTAGATGGCAAAATCACCGCTATCGGCTATCAAAAGGACCTCGACACCTCACAGGCCACCACAACCGTAAATGCCAATGGCACGTGGCTGTGTCCCGGTCTGATCGATAGCCATGTCCATCCGGTGATTGGCGATTTCACCCCTCGGCAGCAGCAATTGAACTGGATAGACTCATGCCTGCACGGTGGAGTCACTACGATGATTTCTGCCGGTGAAGTTCATGCACCGGGTCGTCCCAAAGATATTGTCGGCCTAAAGGCAATGGCAATAGCTTCGCAACGATGGTACGAAAACTTTCGCCCCTCTGGTGTAAAGATGCTGGCTGGTGCGCCTGTACTTGAAGAAGGAATGGAGGAGCACGATTTCAAGGAACTGGCTGATGCCGGTGTAAAGCTTCTTGGTGAAGTTGGCCTTGGGTCAGTAAAGGCAGGTGAGACCGCTGCACAAATGGTTAAGTGGGCGCGTAAATACGGAATACAGTCAACTATCCACACCGGTGGCCCGTCAATTCCAGGCTCCGGACTGATAGACAAAGACGTTGTCCTTGAGGCAGATGCCGATATTATTGGCCATATCAACGGCGGCCATACTGCCCTGCCAGACAATCAAATAACGTGTCTGTGTGAAAGCTGCAGTCGTGGTATTGAAATCGTACACAACGGCAACGAGCGCGCTGGTCTGCTGGCCATGCGCACCGCGTTTGAAATTGAACAATCAGAACGTGTGATATTGGGTACCGATTCTCCTGCAGGATCCGGCGTACAACCTTTGGGCATCTTACGCATGATCGCAATGCTATCGAGTCTGGGTGATGTTCCACCAGAAATTGCTTTTTGCTTTGCAACCGGTAACACAGCCCGTATGCGAGAGCTGGATACAGGCATTATTGAAGTTGGTAAATCAGCAGATTTTGTACTGTTAGATCAGGCGCAGCATGCACCTGGTAAAGATATGCTTGAGAGCATTCATCAGGGCAATCTGCCGGGTATCGGTATGACCGTCATAGATGGTGTTGTGCGCTCGCAAAGAAGTCGCAATACACCACCGGCAACACGACTCCCCGAGCTGGTTTAAATACCGCAGTAAATTTGCAACATTAGCACCAGGACTACAGAGCAAAAAGATATCGACAAGAGGAAGAGGCTTAAAATAAAACTATGGGCTTCTTAAGATTGACTCCATCTTTTTTCCCCTGGCCAATTCGTCCACAAGCTTGTCAAGATACCGAACTTTTTGGGTTAAAGGATTCTCAATCTCCTCAACCCTGTATCCACAAATCACGCCTTTTATTAAACCTGCGTTGGGATTTAGTTTAGCTTTATCGAAAAATCCTTCAAACGTGACCTTGTCTTTGATTAGTTTTTCCAGACGCTTGTCAGTATAGCCAGTCAGCCACTTTATGACCTGGTGCAGTTCTTCTTTGGTTCTGCCTTTTTTTTCAACTTTGGTCACATAGTGTGGGTACACAGACCCGAATGTCATCTTTGCAAAGGTATCATCGTGGTGGCTGGTGTCTTTCATAGTGTCTCCGATTCCTGATGTCACTGCTCTACCTGTTATTTCGAATAATGACTGTGTCGACGAATCTTCCAACTATACAGACAAATAGGCTTCCTGTATTTCCGGCTGACTATCCAGTTCTGCAAACGTACCGTCAAAGCGTTTCTGACCACCTTCGATAATAATTGCGCGATCGGCAACCAGACGCGCAAAATGTAGATTTTGCTCTGACAATACAACAGTCAATCGTTGTTTTTTTAATTGCATAATGGTCTCCGCCATTTGCTCAACAATAACTGGTGCAATACCCTCAGAGGGTTCATCCAGCAGCAGACAAACAGGATTGCCCATCAGTGTTCTGGCAATCGTCAGCATTTGCTGTTCACCACCAGAAAGGGCTTTACCACGGTTGTTGCGACGCTCAGAAAGGTTTGGAAACAAATCAAATAACTTTTCAACCGACCATTGCGGCAGTCCTTCCCGCGGTGGTTGCTTGCCGACCTCGAGATTTTCAAGAATCGTCAATGCGGTAAATATTCGCCGCTCTTCTGGTACGTACCCCAATCCCATTTTTGCGACCTTGTAGGGCGGCATCCCGATCAGCTCTGTACCCTTGAACTTCACCGATCCGGTATTCGGCCTGACCAATTGCATCACAGATTTTAATGTGGTGGTTTTTCCGGCGCCGTTACGACCGAGAATTGCTACAACTTCGCCTTCAGCAATAGAAAAGCTGAGACCATTGAGAATCTGTGCTTTGCCATAGTAGCTTTCTATGTTGCTTACTTCGATCATGAAGCAGCCTCGTGGCTTTCGAACAAATTTCCACCACCGAGATAGACTTCCTGCACCAGCGGGTTGTTTCTGATTTCATCGGTTGATCCGTTGGCAATTAACTCGCCGCGGTTGAGCACCAATATACGATGAGAGTGACTGAATACAACATCCATATCGTGCTCGGTAAACAACACGCTAATATTTTTTTCTTTAACGATGTCTGAGGTTAACTGCATCACGCTCTCGCGCTCGGTGGGTGCCATACCCGCTGTTGGTTCATCCATTAGTAATAACGAAGGTTCATGGCACAAAGCAATGGCAAGCTCCAGGCGCTTTAAATCGCCATAGGCCAAAATGGCACAATGGCGTTCCGCCTGATCACCCAGCCCCACCATATCTAAAAAGGCCAGCGCTTCTTTTTTATAAATTTTATGTGCATAGGGCAGCATCGAGTAGAGTCGTCTGTGATGTGACAGCAAAGCCATCTGAACATTCTCTACCACTGTCATTGAAGAATAGGTACCTGTTATCTGAAAGGTTCGCCCTATTCCCAGTCGCCAAATATCGCGTGTATATTTGCCGACCAGACTTTTACCTTTAAAATGCACCTCACCAGCGGTAGGTTTTAGTTGCCCCATTAACATGTTAAAGCAGGTGCTTTTACCCGCGCCATTTGGACCGATTAAAGCCAGCAACTCACCTGAGCCTACTTCAAAGCTCACCGAATTGACTGCCAGCAATCCATCGAATGCTTTCGTAAGATCGCGAACCTCAAGTATATTATTCACGACAGGCCTCCCGGATCACGAACAATACCGATCCGTTCGGCTACTTTGCGCAGTGTTCCACTGATACCCTGCGGTGCAATGATGACGACCAGAATAATGATGACACCCAGTGTCAGTCGCCAGTACTCAAACCGGGTCAGGTAGTCTTTAACAAACTCCAGTGATGCGCCACCCACCACCGCACCAGAAAGGGTTTTAACACCACCGAGAAAAATAACAATCAAGGCGTCGAAAGAGCGTGCGATTTCAAGCTCTGTTGGAAACACGCTGCCTTTGGAAAATACAAACAGGGCTCCGGATAGCCCGGCTAAGGTACCGGCAAGTGTAAAGGCGACCCATTGAATTCGTTTGGTATTGATACCCGTCGCCTCCGCCTGACGCGAAGAATCACGTGACGCACGCAAGGCGTAACCAAAAGGCGAATGCGCAATGTGGCGCAGCAAAAGAATGCCGCCAATGCCGAACACCATCGTAAAGTAATAATAGGCCGTTGTTTCGTTCAACCACTCAGAAGGCCAGATATCTACCAGACCATCATCACCACCGGTAAACTCACCCCATTGATACACCAGTGACCAGACCAGCTGTGCGAAAGCAAGCGTTAGCATGGCAAAGTAAACACCGGTTCGTCGCATGCAAAGCCAGCCGATAATAAAGGCCAGCAATCCGGCACCAACCGGTGCCAGCAGAAAGGCAATTTCCATTGGCGCATCAAGCTTTGCGACGAACAGCGCCGCTACATACGCCCCGCCACCGAAAAATGCCGCATGACCAAAAGAAACCAGACCACCGAGCCCAAGAATAAAGTGCAGGCTCGCTGCAAACAGACAAAATATAATGACATCGGTCGTTAGTACCTGGGCAAAGCTTGATCCGAATACAGGTAACAGAGCGAGCAATCCAATCCCCAGTGCCACCAGAACACGAACCAATACACCGGCAGGTTTGAACGGTCGCTCAGGCTCACCCACCTGCCCGTGCTCACCGGCCACCTCCTCACGACCAAACAATCCATAAGGTTTGATCATCAGCACTACTGCCATAACCACAAACATCAGCACCAACGTGCTTTGTGGAAGATAGGCAACACCAAATACATTAAGCACTGATATCAACGCAGCCGCGACATAAGCACCTGGCAACGAGCCCATGCCACCGATCACGACAACAACGAAAATCGCCGCAAGGATATTAAAATCCATCAACAGATCGGCACCACCTTTAGGCAACTGTATCGCACCGCCAAGGCCCGCCAGTGCCGCACCGAGAAAAAACACCCCGGTGAACAACCAGGCCTGATTGACACCGAGCGCACCAACCATTTCACGATCCTGCGTTGCGGCTCGTACAAGAATGCCTATACGGGTTCTTGTGATTAGATACCAAAGTGCGAACAAAAAGAACGGAGTGATTGCAATTATAGCCAGATCATATTTCGGCACTGGTTCACCGAGTATACGTATTACGCCTTTAAGCCCAGGTGCACGCGGACCGAGCACATCATCTGCACCCCATGTCAGCAGTGCCAGATCCTGAATCACCAGAATCACACCAAACGTCGCGACCAACTGGAACAGTTCCGGTGCTTTGTAGACTGGTCTGAGTACAACGATTTCTACAATGACGCCAATAACACCGACGGCAATTCCGGCAATGAGTACTGACGACCAAAAGCCAATGCCACCGGGCAATACCTGCATAACGGAATAACCGATATATGCGCCGAGCATATAAAACGAACCGTGCGCGAAATTGACGATCCGGGTAACGCCGAATATCAATGACAGGCCGGAGGCAACAAGAAAAAGTGTTGCGGCATTTGCAAGCCCGGTCAGCAATTGAGCAACGAAAAATCCCACAGTGGATGCAGCCTTCTAATTAACTGGATACTTGTTACCCGGAGCCGAATGGCTCCGGGTGAGGAGTGTCACAACTTAGAACGTCTTACGCACCAGCTATTCAGCAGCAGGTCGCAACTCTTTTACCTCTTCATCGGAAGGCAGATAGTCAGCACCGTTTTTATATTCCCAATCGACCATAACGCCCGCACCATCTTTTAAAGCTACTTTACCGACAAATGCGCCCATAGTTGATTGATGATCCTGTTCGCGAAAGGTAATTGGCCCGACCGGAGTATTTACTTCCAGTCCTTTAAATGCAGCAACCATTGCGTCTGTGTCAGTAGAGCCCGCTTTGGTTATTCCAGCTGCAATAGACTGTGCGGTCATGTAGCCGACTAATGATCCGATCTTTGGAGTCTCGTTAAACTTTGCCTGATATGCATCTACAAAGGTTTTGTTAGGCTCATCTGTCAGGTCATACCAGGGGTAGCCCGTTACAGTCCATCCTTCCGGGGCTTCGTCCTTCAGCGGTTCAAGGTATTCAGGCTCACCAGTCAACAGACCATAGACATTGCGTCCATCAAACAATCCACGAGTGGTACCTTCTCGTACAAACTTAGCCAGATCTCCACCGAACGTTACATTGTAAATCGCATCAGGCTTGGCGCGTTCAATCGCCTGAACCTCAGCACCGGCATCGATTTTAAACAGCGCTGGCCACTGCTCAGCAACAAACTCTACGTCGGGCTTCAGTGCCAATAGTGCTTTCTGAAACGCTGCTACTGCGTCTTTACCGTAGGCATAATTGGGTGCAATAGTGGCGTAGGTTTTAGCATCTGTTTTAGCGGCTTCTTCTGCGAGCATAGCAGCCTGCATATAAGTAGAAGCTCGAAGACGGAATGTGTACTCATTACCTTTGGACCATACCAATGCATCAGCCAGAGGTTCCGCTGCCAGATAGAGGTGTTTTTTCTCCGCGGCATAAGATGAAATGGCGAGCCCAACGTGTGACAGGATTGTTCCTGTCAACATTGACGCACCATCCCGCGTCATAAGCTCTTCTGCAATTTTAACCGCCTCTCCGGGCTTACCCTGATCATCCCGATAGATAAACTCGAGTGGCTTACCAAGTACACCACCTGCGTCGTTAATTTCTGCAAGACCAAGCTCTATTCCATTTTTATACGGATTGGCAAAAGCGGCCATACGTTTATAGTGATTAATTTCACCAATAATAATACTGTCTGCGGCATTGCTTGTAGTAATAGAGCCTACGCTCAGAGTAGCAATGGCAACAGCGGATAACATGAGTTTTTGAATTTTCACAGCGTTCTCCAGTTTCGTTTGTTCAGTTTGGTCGTTTAACCGTTGTGGGTCAGGTGACCGTTTCCTCGCGATTTTTTTCGACTTCCACAAGCTCGCGAATGCGCTTGCGATAAACCATCGGCCCTTTGTCTATTGCTATGCGCAACGGCCGGCGGTGTGGTAATTTTTTTTCTTCGAGCTGAATTGCTTCTAAAATTTCTTTATCTTCGTTGAACGCAACTTTAAACATTGCATCCATTTTCGCAGACACGGCATCATCACCCACAGCCTTGTTGCGCAGGTGCATCCAGCGATCGATTGAGTAGTCAGCTGTAACCGGGGTAATAAAGTGCAGCGCAAAAATTCGCACCCCTTTGTCACGTTCATCCTCTTTCAGTGCCAGCGAACTATCAGCACTGCCGAAATCAATAACTGCTGTGCACGGTAAATGAAGGTAGTAGTAATGCCATCGATCTACATCACCGCTAAAGCCGCCATACTCTTTAAAAAAGCCGACTGGCGGTGAATTTTTAATCCAGCGCCACGCGACAATAACCTCATCTTCAGTGCTTACACTCACAGGTACATCTTCACCGGATACACTGCCAAGAGTTGTTGGGTGTACAAAGCTCACATGTGCCGGATCGACAAGATTCTCTGCCACATTTAAATAGTGAGACTTCAGGTGCAGCGCCTCTCCCTGATGTGCGTGCCACGAGGGATCGTCAAACTCCGGCATGGTAAAAATCTCATCGGGATTTGCGCTTTCCTGCTCTCCCATCCAGATCCAGACGATATTGTGTTTTTCATGAACGGTATAAGCCTTAACACTGGCTGACGCAGGTAAGTTGGTTTGCCCGGGTATGCGAACACACTTTCCTTCGCAGTTAAAGGTCAAACCGTGGTAACCGCATTGAATATCATCACCGATTAGCTTGCCCTTCGACAGAGGCAACATGCGATGCGGACATCGATCCTCAAGCGCCACAACCTGCCCGCTGGAGTTTCGAAACATAACTAAGTTTTCTTCTAAAATGGTGACGCGTTTGAGTTCACCATCAAATTCACTGGCCCATCCAGCCACGTACCAAGCATTCTTTACATAATCCATCGCTTCCTACCTTGCCGCCACAGCTTTTACAGTGCCAATCCTTGCAGACCCAATCCTTGCAGGCTTAGCGCAAGCCGTCTTTGCCTTGCGCATCCGCCGCCTCCAGTCCGCCAACTCTGGGTAGTGGCCTGCCTGAATCGGTAACAACAATTGAAACCATAATTTCGTTGGCACGCGGTGCATCATTGATTCTCACTTCCATACCATCGAAGTGTGAGCGTACATAGGCCGCATCCTTGTGACCGAGTGGCACATCAAGTGGCTGCCCCATACCACCCATTTTTTTTGACGATGGCACCAGAGCCGCACCTTTTTCTACTGCGGTGCGCAACGGCTTACCGAGTTTTGGATGTAGAATCGCCGCCGCATGTTCAAGTTCACCATTTTCTCCAACCATGGCAGCCTTTCCGTAGCTCTCTGTATCTTTAGGATCAATACCCAACGCCGCAACGCAGTTGTTTCCGAGTAACTCACCAAGCTGTTCGCCAATTGTCATTAGCGAGTCCAGATCTTCTTCGTAACGTCCGGCAAATGGATTTTCAATCACTGCAGTCGATGCCGCACGCCTTGTTGCCGGGCTAATTGCTTTATTCATTTCGCGGTGAGTATCTTCAACCGTTGTGACTATTTTGCGAATTTTCATTTCAGCCTGCCCTCATTTGTCTGGCTCTGAACTGCTGTTGTTTTTCCGGGTAAATAGCTTGTTTGCTGGCTGGCAAATCTGAAAGTATCTCCTGAGAGATGGTAGCCGCCGTTCCAATACGAAACTCTTTACCATTGTCTATTTTCGGATCTATATTCGGGTGGAGTGAAAACTCCTCCGAGTTCAGGATCGCATAAACACCGATAATTTGCTTATCATCAATCATTTTCTGCGCGCGGTACTTACCGGCAGCAAGTGCAGTCCGGGCATCAGCCGGGGTAAGTTCTCCCACATCTACCGTAACGCCGCGTTCAGCCAGATCGCTGTCGGGGGATAGCTCTGTCGCTTTCTCTCTGTGAATGGACGGGTGATTTGGTAAATCAATGGCATTGGCGATCAATGTGGCCGATGCATCGGCCACCGCAGCACTGGACGCCAACACTGTGACTGCATCTGCGATACCGAGCGAATGGCTGCGACCCCGCCAGCCACTGGTGGCGATACCACGAATTCCGCTGCATTGGCTGATGCATGTTTTTGATGAAATTTTTCGTTTTAGCGGATCGGCACAGACTGCTACTTCAAAGCACTCATCTTTGTTTAAATGCAGTGCGATGTCACCGCCATTGTTCACATACGCTCGTGACAGATCTCGTCCTGCAATCATCTGTTCTAAAATATGATCCGCTACTGCACCAGCAACCGCGATCATGGGTGTTAAAAAGCAACTGTCTGCAAATGCTGATGCAGCCTGATGCATTGATACAGCAGGCGCGCAATTGCCTGCACCTATATCGTTTACACGCGCAGGTTTTCGCAACTCACCGAGTTCACTCGCCAGGTCATTTAATACAGTACCAAAGGCAACTGCCGCCTGCTGGTAGGCAAGCGCTACTTCTGACTCTGATCCGAACGCTTTAATCACAAGCTCTATCGGGCCATGACGCATCTGCAGCCGACCATCACTTAAGCGATTAATTACCGGACGGTCGATCAAACTCATGATTGGCTTCCCGCCGGCCATGGGTTGTCACTATGACTTGAGATCTTTGACTGCCCTTTTGTTATGTGATCGTTTTGTGCTCCCATCTTGCCGCTAAGCGTCTCCTCGATAGGAGTAATATGATCCATATGGCCGCCAAGGGCTTTATAGTCATCTCTGGTCAGGGTAAATTCAATGGGTGCGACCAAAGCCGGTGTTGGTACGTAACCGAACGAGTTTTTTGGCATCCGAGTGACATCAACCATTATCGTGATACCACCACCCGGCCACCGATACGTTGGCGCACCGCCACAGGTAACTCTTGTTAACGCACTTTGAATAGAACGTGTGAGACTGACGGGATTTTCGGTTGCCCCTGCACGCAACGAACCTCCGGCACCGCCTATGAACAACACTGTACATAGTGCCGGTTCGCAATTCTCTTCAATTCTTAAAATCGAAGGTTGCAGGCGTTGCGGAATTTCTAACAACTGTGGAGTCAGATTGCTATCCAGCTCGTAGTAGGCGAAGTGTTCACCGGTAGTAGATACCATTAACAGCGACTGACCCGGGCTGGCTACTTTTTTATCAAACTCCCCCAGAATGGCAAGCGGGTCTGTGAGCTCTGTACCACCCCACCCGGTTCCAGGTTCAGCCACCTGAAAATACCGGCCGGGTGTCGAGCGCCTGCCCTTTATTTTTATTCCGGTTTTCTGCCAGCCAATTACTTTGCCTGCCTGATGCTCAGACATAACACCGGTTATATGATCGTCAACCACAACGACTTCATCAACCAGGTCTTTCCACTGCGAGGCAAACATGCCGACCGTTGCGGACCCGCAACCGACTCTCATTCTTTCTTCAGTAGCGCCGTTGATAACGGGTGGCTTGCCCGCTTCAACCACAAGGTCCAGTCCGTCGTCGATGCTCAGCTCAACCGCTTCGCCATTGCACAGAGACAGGAGCGTGGCGCAAGTTACCCTGCCCTCTTTTTTACTGCCACCAGTTAAGTGATGAACGCCGCCAACCGACAACATTTGAGAACCGTACTCACCGGTTGTAACGTGGCCAACGGCCTCGCCGTTAGACCGCACGATACTGCGTTCCGGGCCAATATATCGATCGGTATCTATTTTTACCTTTGCACCGCAGTAACTAAAAATACCCTCAGTGACTACCGTGACCATATCTGCGCCGTCAATAGTATTAGCGACGATAAACGGCGCTGGTTTGTAGTCCGGATAAGTGGTGCCGGCACCGACGGCGGTTACAAATTTGTCTGCGTGAGTAAACGCGTTGCCGTTCCAGTCTTCTTCCTGACTGACAAAAGGCACGACCTCGGCATTATTTTCTGATGACTGCCGTTCAAGTATGGTCAGTGGGTCAAGACGCACCAGCTGGCCGCTCTCATTAGCATAGCGGTCACAGGCACCCGATCTGCCGTCTGCGATGTAACACATCACCGGGCAGGCATCGCATCTGATTTTGCCAGCGCTGGTGGTTTTATCAGGGCTGGGTTGGCTTTCGCTCAATAGTGTGAAATCCCCAGGTTGGAACGTAACGAAATCAACGCGATTTCAGAGAGTTACACGCACTCATAATCATTAGCGTGCAAACGATAATAGAGGCATCAATTGACAGTCGTCAAGTACTTTATATTCGCTGTTTAGAACGCTGCAAATTTGTTTGCATACAAATGACCAGTCTGCGGTCGACAGAGGCACAAATAGTAGTCACAATTGTCTTGTATACCGGCACCATTAGGAGAGGCGTTTTTGGCAATGTTTGCTCAACCTGAATCAACACAGGAAGCATTGACACTACTTGCAGAACGGGAATGGACACTATTAGCCGGTGGTACCGATTTCTATCCGGCGCTTGGCAATACACAGCCTGATGGCAACGTGCTTGATCTTTCAAAGCTTTCGGAACTGCGGAAAATTACCGAAGATAAAGATCATTGGCATATTGGTGCAATGAGCACCTGGACCGATGTCATTGAATCCGATTTACCGAACGCATTTGATGCACTGAAACTCGCAGCCAAAGAAGTGGGTTCTGTGCAAATTCAAAACAGAGGCACGGTAGTCGGGAATATTTGCAATGCATCACCAGCGGCAGATGGTATCCCTGCCCTGCTGTGTGTAGATACCATCGTACGCAGCGCCAGCTCCACAGGCACAAGAGACACCCTGTTAAAAGACTTCGTAACCGGCAACAGAAAAACGATGCTGGATGCTTCAGAGATGGTGGTTGATCTGCTCATACCAAAGTCATCTGCAGCGGGTCACTCTACATTTATCAAACTCGGATCTCGCAAGTATCTGGTGATCTCTATCGCAATGTGCGCCACAAGACTCAACGTCGATAACAACAACCTCATTGAAGCAGCAGCAATCAGTATCGGCTCGTGTTCTGTGGTTGCCAAACGATTACATCAGCTGGAGCAGGAACTTATCGGACAGAAGTTTTCAGCAGAGCTGTGCAATAGTGTTGCAGCACACCATGTTAAAGACTTGTCGCCAATAGATGATGTACGCGCCAGCGCCATGTATCGACAGGATTCTGCCTTAGAGTTAACAAAAAGATCAATTGCTACACTGGTGGGTGCTTCACAATGAAACCTGTTCAAGTCGCCCTGACAATTAACAGCACATCTGTGACTGTAGAAGTTAATCCAACCGATCGCCTGTCCAAAGTGCTTCGTGACGACCTGAATTACACTGATACCAAGGTGGGATGCGATGCCGGCGACTGTGGTGCCTGCACGGTATTGATTGACGGCAAACCTTCCTGCGCCTGTCTGGTGGCAATAGCGCAGGTCGACGGTGCGAGCATCGATACAGTTACCGGTCTGGCAGACAACGGAACACTAAGCCAATTGCAACGCAGCTTTCTTCATCATGGAGCAGCGCAGTGTGGCATCTGCACTCCCGGCATGCTTATGTCAGCCAAAGCTCTGCTCGATGTCAATCCAACACCCACAAAAACAGACGTTGAAAATGCACTTGGCGGTGTACTTTGTCGGTGCACAGGCTATCGAAAAATCATCGATGCGGTAGTTAATGTCAATAAGTTTGAAGATGCTGCCGAGACCCCTGAAACCGGCTGCACTGTAGGCGCGCCTCTGCGACACCTTGACGGTACGGAAAAAGTAGACGGTACACTGAATTTTGGTGCCGACGAATTTCCCGAAGACTGTTTGTTTGTACATATCGTACGCAGTCCGCACCACCACGCGCACTTCACACTGCAAGGCTGCACGGAATTTATAGATGCTCACGATGGATTGGAACTTATCCTCAGCGCAGAAGACGTCCCCGGGCGCAATTGCTTCGGAGTAATACCACAATTTGCCGATCAGCCCGTTTTTGCCGAAGGAACCACCCGCTATCGAGGTGAACCAGTGGCAGCCATTGTTGGAACTGCCACAGCCCTCGAACAACTCAGGGAAGGCAGTTTACCGATTCAATGGGAAGAATTGCCTTACTCCCTGACTCCGAAAGTCGCTTCTGAGGTAAGCGCGCCGTCGGTGCATCAGCACCGATCTGATAACGTTTTGGTAAAGGGATACGTTGCCTGCGGTGATGCTGCGAAGGCTCTGGAGCAAGCAACGCATAAGGTCACCACCAATACAACAACACCGTTTATAGAACATGCTTACATTGAGCCGGAAGCAGGCTACTGCATACGCAAAAACGATCGACTGGAATTACACGGCTGCACTCAGGCGGCGCAGATGGATCGCGAAACGGTTGCAGAAATAATGGACCTGCCATTAGAGTCGGTCCGTGTTATTCCCTCTGCCTGCGGCGGTGGCTTCGGATCAAAGCTTGATATTTCGTTTCAACCTTATATCGCTATTGCTGCATGGAAGCTCAATAAACCTGTCGGCATCACTTACACGCGCAGTGACTCTATGCGCTCAACTACTAAACGTCATCCTTCAGAGATTACGCTAACGGTTGGTTGCGATGCTGATGGCAAGCTCTGCGGTTTCGACTTCACAGGTACTTTTAACACCGGTGCTTACGCGAGCTGGGGTCCGACAGTTGCCAACCGCGTTCCAGTGCATGCATCAGGTCCGTACTACACACCTGACTACAGCGCTAAAAGTGTGGCCGTGCACACCAACGCACCACCCGCTGGAGCGTTTAGAGGGTTTGGTGTGCCACAGTCGGCCGTTGCACAGGAAACAGCATTTGATCAACTGGCAGATCTGGCAGGCATTGACCGACTCGACTTTCGCCTGCGAAATGCACTGCGCAACAAACAAGCGACAGTTACCGGCCAGAGCTTCGATACCGGCGTTGGAATTGTTGAATGTTTGCAGGCACTGCAGCCGGCCTGGGACAGAGCCAAAGAACAAACACGCACTTTTAACAGTAGCAGTAACACCAATACATTGCGTAAAGGTGTTGGCATTGGCACTTGCTGGTATGGATGCGGCAACACCTCGTTGCCCAACCCTTCAACCATTCGAATAGGCATCACCAGTGAAGGCACACTGATCCTTCACCAGGGAGCCATGGATATCGGCCAGGGTTCAAATACTGTTATTACACAAATCACGGCCGATGCACTCGGTGTACCGGTCCATAGTATTGAATTGGTCACCGGTGATACGGACCTCACGCCGGACTGCGGCAAAACATCGGCCTCGCGCCAGACTTATGTTACCGGTATGGCTGCCAAACTTTCTGCAGAGGCACTGCGTGCAAACTTGCTGCGCATGGGCAATGTCAGCAGTGATGCACGCATAGAGTTTGTCGGGTCGCACATCGAGCTGCAGGATCATTCGCAAACTGCAATAGTTGATTTGACGAAGCTCAAACCGAACGAGTTTGGCTACGTTATCATGTCTGAAGAAAGTTATGACCCGCCAACCGAGCCACTGGATGAACAAGGTCAGGGCCGACCCTATGCAGTCTACGGATATGGTGCACAGCTCATGGAACTCACCGTCGATACCGCACTGGGTACAGTCCAGCTGGATCGCGTTACCGCTGTACATGATGTCGGGCGCGCTATTAATCCGCTGTTAGTAGAGGCACAGATAGAGGGCGGTGTCGCGCAGGGAATCGGATTGGCACTTATGGAAGAATATTTGCCCGGACGTACCGAAAATCTTCACGATTATCTGATACCAACTATCGGTGACATGCCAGAGTTTGACAACATAATAATAGAAGTCACAGACGCCGAAGGGCCCTATGGTGCAAAAGGCCTTGGAGAACATGTGCTTATTCCGACGGCACCCGCTATCGTCAATGCTATCCGCGATGCTACAGGCGCCAGTGTCACTAACCTGCCGTGTACGCCGCACAGAGTTCTGGAAGCAATTAAGGCGACCGGTTAGCTCGTGTACTTTGATCCATACCCTTTCACTGTATAGAATAAAATAAACACCACGGAGAAGATGCCAATGCCTGAAGTAAAAGTGCGCAAGATGCTGGTCAGTGTGGAAGAGACCTTTCACGAAGGCGGACCGGTGGCAGACACTCCGTTACGCAAGGCATCGTGCCTGGCGATTATAGAAAATCCGTATGCCGGAAAATATGAAGCAGAGATTGCAGGCTTTATGGATGACCTCAAACCATTAGGCATAGAAATGGCCGGCAAGCTGATAGAAGCACTTGGTGGTGATGCAAAGACTATCGAAGGCTATGGCAAAGGTGCCATCGTTGGTGAGGCTGGTGAGATAGAGCACGGTGCCCTGTGGCATGTGCCGGGTGGTTATTCGATGCGTGAGCTAATCGCAGACAGCATGGCGATTGTACCTTCTACCAAAAAAGTCGGTGCACCCGGCGCCAGGCTGGACATACCACTAACCCATACCAATGCATCGTATGTGCGGTCGCACTTTGACGCCATGGAAGTTGGTGTCCATGACGCTCCGCGGTCCAACGAGCTGCTGCTTGCACTGGTCATGTCTACCGGTGAAAGAGTCCACAACAGGGCTGGCGGTTTGAACGCCAAAGATATTGTCGG
>CAYPDN010000010.1:0-14499 GCA_964409445.1 uncultured Granulosicoccaceae bacterium | reverse complement strand
CCGTTCCAGCTCACTCCAGACCATAGAATTCCATCCAATTTGCGCCTCGATTAGACCGAAATGGAGGTGTTTCACACTTTTTTAGAGGTTTCCTGCAACTTTGCCAGTTAGATAGAATCTACAATGTGGAACGGTAAGTTCCACACGTTTTTGTTTGTTTTGATAGAATCCCGACTTAAGAGTGGCAATATGCGCGGTACCTCTTATACATGCACGGGACTTAACGTTTCGATGTGTTCTTTGATTTACCAATGATTACAAGGGCTTGCGCCCATTTAGGAGAAAATAAAATGAGTCAATTACCAAAGCACCTGAACCGGCGCCACCCTTTGCATAAGGCTGTCATGTTAGGTGTCGCTGCTACAGGCCTTGCACTTGCTGGTTGCCAGAGCAAATCTCTGGTTGATGGTGTTACCGAGCCGGCTAAGAAAGCCGTCGCTGCTGTGAACCCATGTAACCCCTGCAACCCATGCAATCCGTGCAATCCTTGCGCTGCTAAAGCATGTAACCCTTGCAACCCGTGCAATCCTTGCAACCCATGTGCTGCTAA
This sequence comes from uncultured Granulosicoccaceae bacterium, assembly GCA_964409445.1. Lineage (GTDB taxonomy): Bacteria > Pseudomonadota > Gammaproteobacteria > Granulosicoccales > Granulosicoccaceae. The sequence goes on along the minus strand of CAYPDN010000010.1, from coordinate 13,949 downwards.
AGCATGCAATCCTTGCAATCCATGCAACCCTTGCGCGGCTAAAGCATGCAACCCTTGCAACCCTTGCGGTGCATGTAACCCTTGCAACCCTTGCAATCCTTGCAACCCAAGCGCTTCTAACCCTTGGCCTTGCAACCCTTGCAGCCCTTGCAATCCATGCAACCCTTGCGCGGCTAAAGGCTAAATCCCAGCTTACTCAAACCTTAAGTTTGACAAGCTGGTGATATCGGGATGAGAAATCTCTGATGTCCATAGAACGAGGGAACATTCCTGTAATGTTCCCTCGTTTGCTTTTCAAAACCCAAACCTGGCCGTTACGGCCAATAAAGACGCATCGGATTCTCAACCAATAGCTTGTGTTGCTGCTCGGCACTGGTTGCAATTCTCGGAATGATATCGACAAGGTGAGCATCATCCGGCATATGGCTTTTAAGGTTCGGGTGCGGCCAGTCGGTTCCCCAGATAACACGATCGGGAAACTCTTCCACCAGATGCCTGGCAAAAGGTACAAAGTCATCGTAGGTGGGCGGACCACTGACTGACAAACGTTCCGGGCACGTCACTTTGGTCCAGAGCGTTTCATTTGAACGCATCATTGTTACGAACTTCTGGAACTGATCACTGCCTACCGCTTGCGTGACATCTGGTCTACCCATGTGGTCAAACACCACAGGTGCCGGCAATGACGTGAAGAAATCAATATATTCATCTAAGTCTGGCGCCTCAAAGTAGATAACCAGATGCCAGCCCAATGGTGCGATTCTCGATGCGATGGAGCGCAGTTGATCTTCGGGCACGACATTAACCAATCGCTTAACAAAGTTAAAGCGCACCCCGCGCACACCGGCAGTATGCAGCGATTGCAGCTCCTCATCTGTGACTGAGGCACGCACAGTAGCCACACCTCGAGCCATTCCATTTGAGTGCAATAGCGCGTCAACCATAGAACTGTTGTCAGCACCGTGGCAGGTTGCCTGCACGATAACGTTGCGACTAAAGCCTAAATGATCACGCAATGCCCATAGCTTCTCTTTGCCTGCATCACATGGCGTGTATTTACGCTCCCTGGCAAATGGAAACTCATTGCCCGGGCCAAAAACATGGCAGTGTGCATCAACAGCGCCCGGTGGTAACTTGAACGTCGGTACGGACGGGTTCGGGTGATAGACCAGCCAGTCAGGGTCCATTGTGAAGCTATTCAATTGAAACTCTCATACAATACGAACCTCAGGTTTATCTTCTGCCGTTTTTACTTTGAGTCTACTTTCCCTGACCTTTAAGCAGTGCATCAAGCCGCGGGAAAACTCGACGGACATTACCTTCAAACACATCCTTTTTCGCTGTATCGCTAATACTGAGTTTATCTATATAGCGCTTTGTATCATCAAAATATTGCCCGGTCTCAGGATCTATACCACGCACTGCACCGACCATTTCAGAGCCAAACAATATATTTTTCACAGGAATCACTTCGAAAAGTAAATCAATTCCCGGCTGGTGGTAAACACAGGTGTCAAAGTAGACGTTGTTCATAACATGATCGCTTAACAGCGGCTTTTTAAGCATATCCGCAAGTCCACGATAACGCCCCCAGTGGTACGGAACCGCGCCACCGCCATGCGGTATAATAAATCGGATATCCGGGAAGTCCTTAAACAAATCACCTTGAATAAACTGCATAAATGCAGTGGTATCTGCATTTATATAATGCGCGCCGGTGGCGTGGAAATTTGGATTGCAGGACGCAGAAACATGAATCATCGCCGGCACGTCCAGCTCAACCATCTTTTCGAACATGGGATACCAGAATTTGTCTGTCAGCGGTTTTGATGTCCAGTGGCCACCTGACGGATCAGGGTTTAAGTTGCAGCCGACAAATCCGAGTTCATTTACACAGCGTTCAAGCTCAGCAATTGAGCTTTTAAGGTTCACCCCTTCAGACTGCGGTAGCTGGCATACAGGTGCAAAGTTCTCAGGGTAAAGATCGGTTACGCGTTTGATTAAATTATTGCATGCGCGACTCCAGTCAACGCTGGTGCTTTCACCCCCAATATGGTGACCCATCGCCGACGCACGCGGAGAGAATAAGGTCAGGTCCGCACCGCGCTCCCTTTGCAGACGCAGCTGGTTCTGTTCAATGGATTCTCTTATTTGATCATCAGAGATTAAACCGTATTCTGGGTTTGGCAGCGACGGGTTGTCGAGCTGTGCCTGCTGCCCTTCTCGATATTTCTGGTGAGGCTCTGGTGCTGTGGTGTAGTGGCCGTGACAATCAATTATCATAAGTGGTCCTGTACTTTTGTTATCTATGGCCAAAGGCTGGCAGGTACATAAACCTCACCGGCAAACAATTTTCGGCAGGTACGCAGCAGGGCCGCCTGTTTAACTTCCGGTGTACCGCCACTATTGTCCACAACCATGGCAATGGTAAAAGAGCCGGTCGGATGTTCAACCTCTATATTTTTAGTACCTGAACCCGCTTGCTCTGCATTGCTATCCGGTGCTGTGTTTTCGGTAATGGCAATTCCATCTGCTACCGAGCCAGGTAACAGACAGGCTGTTGCGACGCTTACGGCCCCTAAAACTCCAATAGCCTCATGCACCCGATGGGGAATGAAATTTCTGGTGCAAACAGCACCACCTTTCGCGGGCGCTGAAATTAAACACATTTTGGGTACGGTTTTATTGCTGACATCTCCGAGGTTCATACGGCTGGCTATGACTAAACGTATCTCCTCGATTCGGGCTTTTAGCTTGTCATCAGATTCCAATTGCTCCGGTGTTTCGTAACCGGTCTTGCCAAAGTCAGATGCACGCATTACAACCACGGGCATACCGTTATCGATGCAGGTCATCTCTATGTCGTTAACCGTATCTACCACATTGCCAGTGGCTAACAACGCGCCGCAATTTGAACCTGCCACATCCAGAAAATTGAGTGGCACTGGTGCACCTGTGCCGGGCACACCATCGATTCGCGCGTCTCCGTGGTAGGCAACTACTTTGTCTGGTGTGTTAACCGTGGCGACTGCCAGTGCACCGGAATTGACCATGTGAATGCGTACATCTGTGGTGCCGTCAGCAGCACTCACTATGCCCTGCTCTATCGCCCATGGACCGACTCCAGCCAGAATGTTGCCGCAGTTTTGCACATCACTGACCTCGGCCTTATCTACCGCGACCTGTAAAAACAGATAGTCGATGTCTGCATCCGGGTGATTAGATTTAGACAGTACTGCGACCTTACTGGTTAACGGGTGCGCGCCTCCTACGCCGTTTATCTGCCGCATATCAGGTGAACCCATCACCGACAACAGCACCCGGTCACGCACTGCAGTATCGGCAGGCAGATCAGAGGCGTCAAAGTATAAACCGCGTGAAGTACCGCCGCGCATCATTGTCGCAGGTATGGCCCTTTGCATCAGTGGCGCAACCCTTCATCTATATCATTAAAAGGATTCATATCAACGAGCGATACGTCGACAGGCTTAAGTTGCATCACTGTCGTCTTTCTGCTTTATATAAGTCAGCCCCTTAGCCTCCAGCCGTTCACGGAAACCGTAGTAGTCGAGTCCAAGCTCACCATCCATCAAGTGCTTGCGAGTTATCTCTTCTTTGTCTTCACGTGCTAGCGAAAGCTTTTGTACTTCAGTTGCTCTGTCTCGAGGGACCACCACTACGCCATCGTCATCAGCGACTACAAGATCACCCGGTTTCACGATCTCACCTGCACATACAACCGGCACGTTAACACTGCCAATGGTTTCTTTTACTGTACCCTGGGCAAAGATCTTTTTTGACCACACCGGGAAATTCATTTTCGTCAGATCTCGAATGTCGCGGCAGCCTGCATCGATAATCAATCCGATCACACCGCGCGCCACAAGTGACCGGGCAAGTAATTCACCAAAGTAACCGGCATCACTATAGGAAGTTGGGGCAACCACCAGAACGTCACCTGGCTGGCACTGCTCTACCGCTACATGAATCATCCAGTTGTCACAGGGTGGGATGCTGACAGTCACCGCAGGCCCTGCGATCATCGCACCAGGGAAGATCGGTCGAAGCTCCGGGTTCATTAGCCCACAACGGCCCTGTGCTTCATGCACCGTGGCCACGCCAATGCCTTTGAGCCCGGCAACCGCTGCTGCATCTGCACGATTAATATCAGTGACGACTTTTCCCATTGGAATAGATCCTTATAATTGCTCTATTCAATAACGCTCAATCAATAATTAAAGGCAGAGGTGCATCAGATGCAGATGATCCTATACCTTAAGAACACCCATTTGATCTTCGAGCTTCTGCATCACCTGCATTGCACCGAGGCCTTGCGCAAAACTCGAGTTAGGCTCCCGGCCTTCCTGAATAGCGGCGATAAACTCACGATCAATTAACTCAATACCATTATTGGACACCGCGACCTGGCTGAGATCGATCGGGTTTTCTTTGCCATCGAACAGATCATCGTAACGTGCGAGATAAGTACCACTGTCTCCGATGTAGCGAAAGAAACTACCGAACGGACCATCGTTGTTGAACGAAAGCGATAAAGTACAGAGCTTACCTGAGGGTGTTTTCAAACCAATAGTCATATCCATCGCAATACCCAGTTCCGGGTGTGCCGGTCCCTGCAAACCCATGACTTCGCTCGGCGTTTCACCGGTTTGATACATGAACAGATCTATTGTGTGACACGCATGGTGCCACAACAGGTGATCAGTCCAGGAGCGGGCTTCGCCTTTGGCATTGGTGTTTGTGCGGCGGAAAAAATAGGTTTGCGCATCCATCTGCTGAATATTAAATTCACCGGCATCAATCTGTTGCCTGACCCACTGGTGCGATGGATTAAAGCGACGTACATGACCCACCATACCAACAACTCCCGTTTTAACCTGGGCTGCATGCATGGTTTCTGCATCGGCCAGACTATCTGCCATCGGGATTTCTGCAAACGTGTGTTTACCAGCCTGCATCGCAGCTACCGATTGCTCGGCGTGCAGTTGTGTTGGTGTTGACAGGATCACCGCATCGATATCCTGATCAAGAAATTCTTCAAACGTGGTACAGGCTTTGGCTATTTTCCGTTCAGAAGCCAGTGCTTCAATTTTACTTTGGTTCGGGCCGAATATCGTCGTGACATTGGCCTCTTCTATATTGGCCAATGCATCGAGGTGTTTTAAACCGAATGCGCCATACGCACCGGCCACGCCTATCTTTAGCATGTTAGCGGTTCTCCAAAATCAGGTGCCCGACGGCAGTGTTAGATGCGGGTACATGGTAGAAGCGATGCACTTCTTCTACTTTCTCGTTTAAAGCACCACGCATCACAAGCCACATGACCAGCTCAATCCCTTCAGAGCCCGCCTCTCTTAAGTATTCAATATGTTCAATACCGACAGCGGCTTGCGGATTATTGACCAGCAGGTTCATAAAGTTGTCGTCCCACTCAGAATTGATTAGCCCTGCCCGCTTATGCTGCAACTGATGGCTCATACCTCCAGTACCAAACACACAGACTTTTAAATCTTCGGGGTAGCTTTCAATGGCTTTGCGAATGGCCTTGCCTAACGCAAAGCAACGGCTGCCAAGCGGTGCCGGGTATTGCACAACATTGACAGCCAGCGGTACAACAGGGCACGGCCATTCATCCGGTTGCCCATGCATCATAGTTAACGGCACGGTCAATCCGTGATCGACTTCCATTTCGTTAATGATGGTTATATCAAACGAATCAAGAATCAACGATTGTGCGATATGGGCGGACATTGCCTGATGCCCTTGTACCACAGGCACGGGTCGCGGACCCCAGCCTTCATCCGCTGGCGCATAAGACGCTGCACAACCCAGCGCGAACGTAGGTATTAGTCTGGCATCAAACACGGTGCAGTGATCGTTATAGACCAGAAAAATAACATCAGGCTTTTCGCGTTTTATCCATTCTTTTGAATATTCAAAGCCTTTGAATATCGGGCCATAATAGTCGTCTTCAGTCAAACCCTGGTCAGATGCCACACCCAGTGCAGGCACATGGGAGCAGGCAACTCCGGAAGAAATTCTTGCCATTACTTGTCTTCCCACTCATCTTTATATCGATTACCTTCAATTGAACGTCCGCCTGCAACCATCATGGCACGATAGTCAGTTGAACCGAGGCCTGTCATTAAACCGGCCAGCCCCTGAAAGTTGATACCGTGGAACGCTGCAAGCTTGGACGTGTAGTAGATATTACCGCCAAGTTCCAGCAGCTGATTCCATTCCTGATTTAATGCAGCAGTTCGCTGTTCTGGTGTCATCGGGTACTGATCGATGTAGCTTTCCGGATCTGCCTTGTAGGCTTCGCGATTGGATGCCAGGCGCAAGCTAATGCAAAACTGATTGAGATGATAGCCTCGAGTGGCCTGATCACTGTCAAACACAATGGTGCCCGGTATATCGTCGTAAATCTTTTTCTCAGCCACTGAATCCCGCTCCGGAATCGCAATTACCGTATGATCGCAGAATTCAAAAATGCATGCAATTACTCCCATAGAATCAATTAAAACTTGCAAAACACAATATTTTCATGAAAATGTATGACGTATGAGCACACTGCAGTGGAAACAAGCCCTTTATCAACTTCGCAGTCGCCTGGTGTCCGGCGAGTTGGTCGGAGGTACCAAACTCCGCGCCAGCCATTTAGCCGGTGAGATGGGCATCTCTCGCACACCCATTGGTGAAGCACTGATTAAGCTTGAAGGTGAAGGCCTGCTGATCAGGGACAAATCCGGTTTCACCGTTCGAAGCTTCAAACTTGAAGAGGTATTCGACGCAATTGACCTGCGCGGCATCCTTGAGGGTGCAGCACTGCAAAAGGCAGCTGAAAAAGGCGTGGCAGATACAAGTATTGAAAAGCTTAACGCATTACTTGCTGACCTTGATCAGGTAATTGCTGAATATCAGGTAGCCGATTACGATCACCACAACCTCGATTTCCACAGACAAATAACCCATCTTTGCGACAGCGATATCTTAATAGCAGAGATAGAGCGATCTTATCGCCTGCCATTTGCAGGACCTTCTGCATTCCCGACCTCCAAAGATGACTCCAGACGTTTTCGTGCATCGCTAACCATAGGTCAGGAGCACCATTATCAAATGGTATCAGCATTAAGCCGACGTGAGGGTTCTCGCGGCTTTTCATTAATGACAGAACACGCCCGTCTGGCGCATGAAAACGTGCGTGCAGCAATACGCTCACGAGAGCAGGCACCTCAACTGGCACTGGTAAACAACGCACTTTGAAAGTACAAGACGCTGATGTATTGATTATTGGTGCGGGCCCGGCCGGGTTATTACTGAGCCAGTTGTTACACCAGAGCGGTATTCGTTCGATTATTATAGAGCGAACAAGTAAAGAGCGGGTGTTATCGCGTATTCGCGCAGGTGTGCTGGAACGCGGCACTGTTAAGGCAATGCATGAAGCAGACTGCGCATCCAGACTAGAGACAGAACGCGTTGATCACGATGGTGTCATTTTAAGCTTTGACGGCGAGCAATTTGAAATACCAATCAAAGCCATCACCGGGCATCACGTTACCGTATACGGTCAAACCGAAATCACCGCAGACTTAATCGATGCCTGCGAAGCGCGAGGTCAGATAATTTACTGGGATTGCCCCGATACCCGGTTGTTCAATCTGCAAAGCGATTCACCGCGTGCTGCGTTTACCACACCTGACGGTGAACAAATAGAGATTTCCGCAAAGCTGATTGCAGGCTGCGATGGTTATCTTGGCGTGTGCCGACAATCAATTCCCAAAACCGAGCTGCGAGAATTCGAACGCAACTACCCGTTTGGCTGGATGGGTGTTCTGGTAGATAAACCGCCGATATCTCACCACGTGATCTATGCGAATCATGCAGACGGATTTGCACTGGCCTCGATGCGTTCGGATACGCGCTCACGATACTACGTGCAATCTTCACCGGGGGAAACAACGGACGACTGGCCGATGTCGCGCTTTTGGCCGGAGTTTAAAAATCGACTTGGACACCTGGGTGACAGCGTCATCACCGGAGAGCCACTGGAAGTTTCTATCGCACGACTACGATCATTCGTTGCAGAGAACATGCGTTACGAACGGTTATTTTTAGCGGGAGATGCAGCGCATATCGTTCCACCCACCGGTGCCAAGGGTCTTAATCTCGCGGTGGCCGATGTACGCCGTCTGGCCCGCGCCATGGCCGCCTGGTCTATGGGTGATGAAACCCTGTTACATCGCTATGCCGATGATGCACTTGCACGGGTCTGGAAGGTAGAACGCTTTAGCTGGTACCTAACGACATTGATGCATCAGTTTCCAGAGCACTCAGCGTTTGAAAAGCGTATGCAGCGCGCTGAGTTTGAATACATTGTCTCGTCAGATGCTGCACAACAAATGATTGCAGAAAATTATGTCGGTCTTGATTATTAGCTAAAGTCCTCTGCAGACAAGCCATCTTTAACAGGGCGCGAACCGAGCGTTTTCATTCCACTCCACGATCCAAATTCAGACAATACAGCAGAGACATCACCTGGCACCAAAATAAAATGATGCTCCAGACCATGTGCCATCACAGTATTCACCACATCCTCAAGCGACAAAACTTCTCCCTGCATCGAAAATTGTTCAAGCCACCCTCTGACACCATCAAAGCCGTTTGGATCACGCCCCGCGACAGTACAATTCATCTGGAACAATGCACCGGCATCTCTTGCAACTCTGAATAAGCTAACCGGGCCATCTTTGAAAACCAGATCTGCAATTGCACCGTATATGGGTCCCTGCTCTGTCCCGCGACCAATCATCGGATGGTTTATCCAGCGCGCGCCGTTGTTGTCTGCATGAAATAAAGGGCCACCGCCACCATGCCAAACCAGCAACTGACCCGAATCAAGATCAGGTTCTGTCATATCCAGTAAATAGCCAACTTTACCACTGACTGATTTAGCCACCAGCTGGGTCACAGCACCCAGTACATCGCCTTCGGACGCAACGGCTAAATTGTATTTTTCTTCAAGCCACGTGAATGCTGCTCCCGGGTGCATACCAGGGTAGTCCTGCAGTGCCGGCCAGTCACTCACAGCCAGGGCTGCATAGTTATTTTCGGCGCTGATATCCTGCATGGCCAAAACCGCTTTGGACTGCAATTCCATTTGGCTGTCACTGACACCTTCGACTCCAGCGGCAGCTTTCATAAGCGCAAGTTCTTTATCAGTTCGTGACTGTTCAATGCCATCCATACGTTGCGTCAACTCGTGTATATCGTGATTGGCCACATCAATACCTAATCTTGAGCGAAGCGAATTTGTAGATACTTCCATGTTATAGAATGTCATCGCTAATCCACCGATAACACCTATACGGGCATGAGAGAGTTGTTTTACAGCATTAAGCGCTTTTAGCGTGGTCCGCAGTCTGGTTAGCAGTGCGTTACTTTCTGGTGCGCCGTGATACCACTGAACCGGGTGTTCATTTAAGTTGCGAACCTGCCTCGCTATAGAGAGTGACATATTCAAAGAAACAAAATTGTTTAGCTGAATGTCTCCGGTTCGTACCGGTTCCGGCACAGACCAGAAACCCGCTTTCACTGGCGCTGCAGCGATGGTCCTGGCCACATCACCCATGCTGAATCCGCCGTGCAAACACAATATAAAGTCGGCACCGGCCGCTGCACATTTGTCCAGTGCGTCCTGGGTGTCGCGTGCATCCATAGGGATGTCCGGCGCTACATAAAGTGTTGCAGACTCCTCTTCGCACAGTTTAGACAACGCAGTTTCTGCGCGCGACCAGACATCATACTTTTCAGGAAAGTAGCTTGGCAGAGATGCACGTATGAGTCCGATGGTGAGTTTATTCGACATGATGTGTCCGCATTAGCTCTCTGTGTGAATAGTTACTGTGTTGGTGTTATAAGGTGCTGTTCAGTCCAGTGCTTTTATAAGACGTTCAAGGCGTGCAACGCCAACCTCGCTTAACCATTGCCGCAGCTTATCTTCACCACCAGCGCCGAAAACATCCACCGCATCAGACCACAACGCCCGACCACACATGAAGCCGTTAAATTGAACGCCTGCCTCACTGGCCATTTGCAATGATGCTTCAAACCAGTCAAATGATACTCCCGCACTTAAATAAACCAGCTCATGCTGGCTGGCAGGTGCTGCAGCAAAACGAAACGCATCAAGCGTTTCTTCACGACTTCTGTGTGCTTCACCAAAACCTTCAACATAGTTAAGGTCAACCGGCACTTCTACTTTGAGCACATCTGCATGAAAGCGTGATTCTGCAAAAAGCTGTGTTGCCGACTGTACCAGTTCAGGCTTGATACGTGCGTACTCCGGCGTACCTGACTCAATCGTCGGGTGGTAAACCAGAGGTTCCATCAGATAACGTAAATTCAGCTCCTTACATTGCTGCCCGATATCTGCGACCAGTTCCTGCTTTCTGTTGTTAAGTGCCGGCTTGTCATCCGGGGCATAGTAAATAAAGAACTTTAGCTGCTTCACGCCGAGGTCAGCATAGTCTGAAGGTTTTAAATGTTCGGGCAAAACAGTGATACGGTCTTCGTCAGAGATATGATAGACATCTGCTTCGTAGGCAAGCGTCGGTGCACAACCCTTTGGGGTGTGCGGCAATAATTCAGAGCCAAGCCGGGCATCGACCAGTGCTGTGCTTGCGCCCGCACCAAGTATCTCTAATACACATCGTTTGAAGTCCAACAGATCGTTTGGTGCTGCGTTTGCACCTCTTGCTGTGCGAAGCGTTGCTTCGAGGCCGCTGCCTGCATCAATTGCGACACCATGAAAGGTCCGAGCCTTACTCTGTTGGTTCGTCTGCATGACTAAGTTGCACCCGCTTGAGAATATATTACTGGAAAGTGCGGCGACGCATGTGGCGCGCACCAGTATTCCAGCATTGATGCTGTCGGTGTAAAAAGTGAAATAGAAAATCCGCCGGTTTCCTGTGTAGTAGAGAATGAACCGATCATTGGCGATACACAACGGATTTGTCTGGACTCAAGCAACTCGCTGACTTCACGATATACCGTTAGCAGTTCCATCATGGTTGTGCCACCAGATCCATTAACCAACACTACCGTCGGAGTGTTTGCATCGATCGGTTTATCCTTTAAGATCTCTTCAACCATGAAAGCCACCAGTTCACGGACAGGTCCGACTTTTCGGCGGCTTACACCTGGTTCTCCATGTACACCCATACCGATATAAATCTCATCATCGGGAAGCGAGAACATTGGCTCGCCTGTCAGTGGTGACACACCTGATGAAACTGCAGCACCCAGGGTTCTGGTTTCAGCGCGCACATCTTCACCGAGTTGTACCAGTGCAGACAAATCCATACCCTTCTCGGATGCAGCGCCCAGAATTTTATAAATGAACATAGTGCCGGCGGCGCCGCGGCGATCTTGTTCTGATCCTTTTGGTGCCGATGAAATATCGTCATACATCAATAACGGTCGTACATCGAGTCCGTCATCCTGAGCCATTAATGCGGCAGAATTGCCGTTAATCACATCACCTTCATGGCGTGAGATCAGTAATACCGCTCCAGCCTCTCCGCAGACTTCTTCTATACCCTCTAAAATAAGGTCGGCGGATGGTGCACTGAATACATCACCCACCACATTGGCATCGAGCAGACCTTCTCCAACAAAACCCATGGCTATGGGTTCGTGGCCACAGCCATTGCCAATAAGCACAGCGACTTTATTTTGTTTGGTGCGCAATTGTCTGCGACGAACTACTCGCGGGTTAGCACCACGCTGAACAATGTCGGGGTATGCAGATACATAGCCATCGATCATGTCGTCCGGCATGCGCTCTTTTGAATTGAACAGTTTTTTCATCGCTTGTCAGTCTCTGGCAAAGGATAGTACTGCGCAAAAACAGATAACATTTCCGCCACCGATGTAGCACCAGCGTCCTTGTGTCCTACCCCGCCATTCTCTACGTGTCTGGCGCGTCCGCGTTTGGCGACCATGTCGATGGTTGAATCCGCACCTTGAAGTGCAGCATTAACAATGGCATCGATATTGGTCATGGACTCGTTGCTGTCCGTCTGCGCGGCTGGCAACAATGCGTCAAGCATGGTTTTGTCTCCAGCCACTGCCTGTCCCAGCTGAGTGATTCTGTCTGCTGCATTTTGCAGCGCTGCTGATAAATCATTTCCCTGATGTAAAACCTGATCAAATGCACCAATCAGCTGTGCGAATAGTGAACCCGACGCACCACCGGCAGCACGTCGAAATACCTTTACCGGTGCATCGTTGTCATCGTTAGCAATGGCTCGCAAGCCTTTTACAAGCGTTGTACCGTGATCACCATCTCCGGTCGCAGCATCAAGCCGATTAAGTTCCTGCTCAAGCGCCTCGAAGTGGCTCACCAGGGCTGAGTAAAACTCAGTGCTCATCCGAAGTGACCACGCATGAAGCTTAGTGCCTGTTTAGCGGCCTCGGTTGCCTCAGGCTCGATATTGCGCCAGATATTCAGATCTTTACTGGCCGGGTTACCGGCAATTACAAACATCTCTGCGACAATCCATTGATCGTATTGAATTTTGTTTAGCGCACGTTTGACGCTATCCCACGGTACATGGCCTGACCCGGGGACACCCCGATCATTGTCGGAAACATGAAAATGTACCAGCTTGTCTGCGGTATCGGTAATGGCACTTTCTATATCTTTTTCTTCAATATTCAGATGAAAAGTATCCAGCAGCACACCCACTCTTTTTGAATTCGCTTCACGAGCCATAGCAACCGCCTCTGCTGCAGTATTAACCAGATCAGTTTCAAATCGGTTGATGGCTTCAAGCCCCAGCGTTACATCATAAGATTCCAGTTCACTTTCAACCGATGAGAATGCCGCTGCCGAACGTTCGGCGCGTATTGCTTTGTTAGCAGGATCATAAACTCCCCATGGAGCATAGAGAACACCGGCAAGACCACGAGCACCGATTAAAGAGGTGGTGCGTATAGCCCACTTTAAATATTCAATACCCGCTTCTCTTACTGCAGGGTCCGGGGATGTTATATCCTTATCAACAGAAAGTCCGTCTGAACAGGTGACCTCCAATCCGTATTCAGAAACTACCTTGCCAAGTGCTGCAGCTTTTTCGTCAGACATTCCCAATAAGGAGACTTCCACACCGTCGTAACCAAGATCTGCCACGGTCTTGAGAATTGGCGTTATTTCGTCAGTCCACTGTGCCATCCACAGACCGGCATGCACGCTGTATTTCATAAGCATTCCTTCATAAGCGGTATCACGACGGTAACACCCAAAGCGCATTAGACGGCAGTTGCAATGTGATGTTTTGTCCTACGTCATACTCGTGTACATCATTCGGGTTGGCAATGACCTCTAATAAACTATCACCCACCTTACATTGAAGTCGCGTTTGCGTACCCATATAAATTTTGTGCGTCACAGATGCGACGACAGAATTTTGATTATCCACAGAACCGATACGAATATTTTCAGGCCGGATAGTCAGAGTGCCACGACCATTGTGACTCTTGGCGGGTAGTCGCATCCTGCCCAGTGTCGAGTCAAATACATCATTTTCCACATGTCCGTCGATAAAATTCTGTCCACCAAAAAACAGGGCTGTCGCCTTATCGACAGGTCGCGAATAAAAGGCGCTGGATATATCGTACTGCTTTAAGCGACCGTCTAGTATCAGTGCGACTTTATCGGCCAGTACCACTGCCTCTTCCTGATCATGGGTTACGAAAATAGTGGTGATCCCCATGTCCTGCTGCAGATTACGAATCAGATCGCGCATTTCAAAACGCAAGTGTGCATCCAGATTCGATAACGGCTCGTCGAGCAGCAACACGTTTGGCTGAACAATCAGTGCACGCGCTAATGCCACACGCTGTTGCTGACCACCAGACAGCTCACT
>CAYPDN010000009.1:0-32792 GCA_964409445.1 uncultured Granulosicoccaceae bacterium | reverse complement strand
CCAGAAGCAGATCATTGGGGAACTCAATATCTGCCTTGTCAATTTCATCAATTAATAAAACTGACAGCTCTTTTTCTTCGAATGTCTCCCACAATTTGCCTTTAATAATGTAGTTGGATATATCATGTACTTTGTCTTCACCAAGTTGTGAATCCCGCAATCGGGAAACTGCATCGTACTCGTACAAGCCTTGTTGTGCTTTGGTTGTGGACTTGATATGCCATCGATACAGTGGTGCTGCAAGCGACAATGCCACTTCTTCGGCAAGTTGAGTTTTACCGGTGCCGGGTTCACCTTTGATTAGCAGCGGTCGACCGAGTGTTATTGCTGCATTAACAGCAAGGGATAAATCGTCAGTTGCAACGTAATTTTCTGTGCTGGAAAATTTCTTGGTCATAGTGATTCAAAATTCAGATAGTGTTTAAGTCGCTTCGCGCATGATCATGTCCGCTTGATCATGCCACCCAGGGGTCTGCCACCGACAAGGTGCATATGGATGTGCAGTACCTCCTGGTTGCCATGTTCTTTGCAATTGATAATCAGTCGATAACCGTCCTCACTAATACCTTCCTCACGGGCGATTTTTTTTGCCACTGTCAGCATGCGTCCCATCGCAGCTTCGTCTTCCGTTTCAATGTCATCGACGGTAGGAATTAGTTTATTTGGAACTATCAGCACGTGTGTTGGAGCGACCGGATTGATATCGCGGAACACGGTGACAAGATCGTCCTGATACAGGACATCCGCAGGTATTTCTTTGCGAATGATTTTACTGAATATGGTCTCTTCTGCCACGCTTAATCTCTGCCTGTGATCCTGCGGCCAATTGTAGCAGGGGCAGATGAAGGTTAGTGCACGATCTGGTGTTTACGTACAGAAATCGTGGGGAAGGCTGCACGCGACTGGTCTGGTGGTTTGCCAGAAACAGAGGGCCAGTCTACGTAGATCTGCCAGTGCAGAGAGCAGGGCGTACCCCTGCGGCTTGTTAGCTGTAACGGCGTATTGTTCCCAGGAAGCTAAAAAGCAGCAACATTACAAAGACCGGATCAAATGCTGCGCGGCCGGATACGGTACAGCCCGATACTGAGGTAAGGTCGTTTGCTTGCGAACTAATCAAGTCTCCACTGCCTGTGGTTACCACGAACGAAGTAGTGAACGCACCGACAGTCACCCTGGTGGTGCTGGTCCCTTGCGGGCTGCCAGGGCTTTGGGTGATGATCATCAGACGGTCGCCGTTTTTGATGGTTGTAGGCGTATTGGCAAAGTCGCCGTCGTTTAGTGCATAAAACCCATCTGACACGGTCAGTATGCTCTCACCCAGAAGGCCGCTAATTCTTACGGTATTGGACCTGATAATACCGTTTGCTACTGCATTGGACACCGGTGTAAAGGTAAACGGAGTGGGGGCATCGTCACTCAGCGATGTGGTTACCGAGAAGGCTAACTCACCATCGGTACGTCTGTGGCTTTCGCGCTCCACTGCAAGGTAGTAAGTACCGGCATCCACCAGTGATGCAACCCGGAAATTAGTAGAGTCACCACTGTCGTCATCCAGTGCGATAACGCTGAGATCAGAATTTAACAAGTAACCATATAAGTCTTCGCTACCTTCTGTTTCAGCCTGCAACAAACCACGTTCGGGTACAACAATCGAAAAATAGCGGATGTCTTTAAAGCCGAACAATGTCGCACTGGTTTTCTGGCCCAATGCAATCAGAGGTGCCTGGTTAGGGTTTGATATTAAGTCTTTGGATGCATCGAGGTCCGGATTGTAGGTGCCGTCACGTACCGAGTTAAGGGCGCGGGAGAGGTTCAAAATCCCACCACCACAGTAGATTACATCGCATGTAGTATCATCAGCATAAGGGGTAGAGCTTTGCTGAAGTATTGCACGAACATCAGCTGGCCCGAGATCCGGATTCAAACTGTGCATTAAGCTGATAGCGCCACTGACCAGTGCTGCAGAAAAGCTGGTGCCGGTTTCAGTGCGATAGAAATCTCCTTCCGGATCTGCATCGTCGAAGCCACGGTTGGATGCAACAAGAATATTTCTACCTGCTGTCGCAGTAGTCACTTTAATGCCGTAGTTGCTAAAGCCCTCATCGACATTGCCACCCGGGGTACTTGAGCCGACCGTGATTACGTTGGCACAGTTGGCGGGTGAAGTTCGCAGTGCGTTCCTGGCTTCGTTACCTGCGGCCATAACAAAAACAATGTTCAGCTCTGCAAGCTCGTCAATCACATCCTGCCACGCTTTAGTGCACTCGGTTGCACCACCGAGACTCAGGTTAACGACATTGGCGGGGTTGGGATTGTTGGGTAGTCCGACAACCGGCAAGCCTGCACTCCAGCGTATAGCGTCGATGATATCTGCGTCCGTACCACCGCAAATGCCCAGTGCTCTGGCGTGCAGCAATCTTGCATTCCAGTCAATGCCGGCTATGCCCTCGCTGTTGTTACTGTTTGCGGCAGCAGCACTCGCTACAGCAGTGCCATGCCAACTGCTTGAATCGCCGTTACAGCCATCACCCGGGTCAATCGGGCTCGGATCTCGGCCGTCGCCATCGTTGGCACTGGTGAAGTCGTTCGGGTTGTCAGCGGAGACGAAATCGTAACCGAGTCCGGCCACTGAGCGACTCTGGATTTCCGGGTGAGTCGGCAGAATACCGGTATCGACGATTGCGATCACCGAGTTGCTGCTTCCGGTTGTGATGTCCCATGCACCTGGTGCGTGCAAGCTGTAGTCGCCTTGGTACAGATACGACTGATTACCCGTTCTCTGGAACCCCGCATATAGCGGGTCGAGCGGCTCCAGCAATGGATAGCGGCGGTACTCGACCGATGCGTATTCGATTTCGGGTTGCTCGCTTAACGCACGTGCTCTCGCGCGAAGCTCTTTACTGGTCTTTTGCTGCTCGAGAAGACCTGGCTGCTTTACAATGCCACCGTGCTCGAAATTCCTGGCGATGAGGAGCTCTTTTACGTCCGACAGACGACGCGAAAGACTCATCTTATGAGTGTCTCGAAGCACCGGACGACTAAACTTTTTGCTTCCCCGAGGTGACTGCCCAGGTTTCTCGGCAGAGCGATATTTAACGATCAACCGCCCGGTAGGCGCTGGCTGTTGCCAGTTTGGAGTACGGACGTCTGAAGAATTTTCAGCTGCAGACGGATTTTCAGCGGCAAAGCCCGACACTGCCAAAGTAGTTGCAAGAACAACTAATGCAGTGAGGATCAGACTTGGTTTGCGGCGGTAAAGTGTCATGAATGATCTGGTATATTTTATCGATTTATTGGTCGGTCGGTTAAGTGATTGCCGGCAGTAGCCTGGGAGTTAAGTCTGGCCAAACTAACTATAGGCCAAACTTAATATAGGATATTGTCGGCCAAACCAGCCAGAAACGATGTGGTACCACTGGTATCGCGATGTCTGTCACAATGGGCGGCTTCGTTAATAATACGTATATTGATCATGGGCTTTAACATAGGCTTTCGGGGGCAAGTTGGGTAACAGGCTAACAAAAATCTACACTCGGACAGGTGATGCTGGCACAACCGGGCTGGGAGATGGCACCAGAGTGCCTAAAACCAGTCTCCGCGTGACGGCGTACGGTACGACTGACGAGTTGAACAGTGTTATCGGAATGGTTATCGCCACAGGTGTGACAGATGAAATTCAAATATTACTCACTGAAATCCAGCATCATTTGTTTGACCTCGGGGGTGAGCTTTGTATCCCCGGTCATGTGGCGTTAAATGAAAAACATGTCACATGGCTCGAACACCAGCTGGACGGGCTTAACGATGACCTGCCGGTTCTGAAGGATTTTATCCTGCCGGGCGGGAGTCAGGCAGCGGCCACCTGCCACTTGGCGCGAACCGTCTGCCGCAGAGCTGAACGGTGCGTAATTGAGCTGGGTGAAGAGGAAGATCTGCCACCGCAGAGCATTGTCTATCTAAATCGCTTATCGGATCTGCTGTTTGTTGTGTGCCGTGTTCTGGCGCGTGCTGATGGTGGCAGCGAAGTGCTGTGGCAAAGCAACCGACCGCCACTTTAGTACAGCTGAGGCTCGGTGTCCGCGCGGCAGAAACTCTGCTGCTGTGATCGCGTAACAGCGTACCTGAATTTATAAATAACGGGCCCTCGTTGAGACAGGTTCTCACCACGCAGATTTCTACCGCGCAGACTCGTCGCACGTTATACTGGCGCGCTTCTCAAGCTGGATAGTGTTTCAATGTCCGATAATGCAAATGAGCGTCCGCTGGACAGAACCGAACGGCGGGCACACTTCCGGCATTTTTTAACTATTCCTACTCGCTGGTCGGACAATGACATGTACGGCCATGTCAATAATGCTCGCTACCTGACCTTCTTCGAGCTTGTGATTATGCGCTACCTCGAAGTTGACTCAAAAATAGACTTTGCAGAGCACGGTGTGCGCTGCTTTTCGGTTGAAAACATGTGTCGGTACCATACGCCTGTTAAATACCCCGACACTCTTGAAGCTGGCCTTCGGGTTGGCAGATTAGGTAATTCGAGTGTGCGTTATGAGGTCGGTCTTTTCATTAGCGGCAGTGATGAAGTCAGCGCGACAGGCTATTTCACTGACGTATTCGTCGATGCAGAAACCGAACGGCCAATGAGTATTCCGGATCCCATTCGGTCGGTATTGGCTGCACTGGTTTTGCAGTAGCGATGTACTGAATATTTATGTACGCATTAGAAATTCTGCAGCTCGAAAAAACTTACGACAACGGTCATCATGCCTTGCAGGGTATCAACCTCACCGTGGAAGCAGGTGATTTCTTTGCGTTGCTCGGGCCAAATGGTGCGGGTAAATCCACCGCAATAGGAATAATCAGTTCGCTCGTTAATAGCAGTGGTGGCCAGATCAGGATTTTTGGCAAAGATCTGGATTCGGATCGAAATCGCTGCAAACTTGATATCGGGCTTGTCCCTCAGGAGATAAACTTCAATACCTTTGAGTCACCGATGAACATACTTGTGACTCAAGCCGGGTACTACGGTGTTGCTAAAACAGAGGCGACCAAACGTGCGGAAAAGTATCTTAAACTGCTTGATATCTGGGAAAAGCGCAATGAAGCTGCGCGTCAGATGTCTGGTGGTATGAAGCGTCGGTTGATGATTGCCAGGGCGTTAATGCATGAACCCCGGTTATTGATACTTGATGAACCCACCGCAGGTGTTGATATTGAAATACGACGCTCTATGTGGGAATTTCTTGAAGAAATAAACAAAAGCGGTACGACCATTATACTTACAACGCACTACCTGGAAGAAGCGGAGTCTTTGTGTCGCAATGTCGCGATCATTGATAAAGGTAAAATTGTAGAGCAGGGTGCGGTGAGTGATTTATTAAGCCGTGCAATGGTGCAGACTTTTGTATTGGATCTGAAAGATACCGCCACATCAGAGCCCCATCTTACCGGCTATAAAGTAGTTCGGTGTGAAGACAAGCGGTTAGATATAGAAGTGGTTGTTGGCAAGTCGATGAATGACTTATTTGCTCAGTTGCAAAATCAGGGCATTGAGGTCACCAGTATGCGCAATAAGTCCAACCGGCTGGAGGAGTTTTTTCTGCGCCTGGTTAGTCAGCCAGAGGCAGCTTAAGTCCAACTGCGGCTAACTGAACTGTATGAACACAGCTGACCAGCAACCGGAACGTACCATTGCATCTGTAAACTGGATCGCCTTTAAAACTCTGGTCGTTAAAGAGATCAGGCGTTTTATGCGTATCTGGGTTCAGACGATAGTACCGCCCGCGGTTAGTGCAGTGCTGTATATGATGATCTTTGGCAAGCTGATTGGATCGCGTATCGGGGTTATGGATGGCCACAGTTATATCGATTTCGTGGTGCCTGGAATTATAATGATGGCGGTAATCACTAATTCGTACTCGAATGCAGTGTCTTCCTTTTTTAGCGCGAAGTTCCAGCAGCATATTGAGGAGATTCTTATCGCACCGGTGCATAACTGGGTTATTCTGCTGGGTTTTGTAGTCGGCGGCGTCTGCCGTGGTCTCGCGGTCGGGGCATTGGTAGCTGCGGTGTCTTTGTTTTTTACCGATATCTCTGTTGAAAATCCATTGGTAACCCTGCTGGTTGTGGTGCTGACTTCAACGTTATTTGCGATCGGTGGCGTGATCAATTCGGTATACGCTCAGAGCTTTGACGATATTTCGATTATTCCGAACTTTGTTTTAACACCCCTGACTTACCTTGGTGGCATCTTTTATTCAGTGAAGCTGTTGCCTGACTTCTGGTACAACGTGTCATTGATAAATCCTGTTTTGTATATGGTTAATGGATTCAGGTACGGAATTCTCGGTTCTTCAGACTTTCCGATATGGTGGTCTTTTTTGGTTATTTTGATTTTTATACTACTATTGTCCGCTATCGCTCTTCATTTAATGAATAAGGGTGTCGGCATTAAAAGCTGATCAGGGCACCGTGTTATACCTGATTAACTATCACTCACATACAGTTAGAATCTCGCAATACTTAAGGTAAATTTCTTGGCTAAGAAAAAGAAAGACAAAAAGCTCACAATGGCACAGCGTGCAGATCGTCATGAGCTTTATCAGGAATCTGTTCAGGATTCCGAATTTGAACTGGACTTTATTCAGGATACTTACAAAGATATTCGGGGTAAGAAACCTGTTGTGCTTCGTGAAGACTTTGCCGGCACCTCAAGAAGTGCCTGCGTCTGGACCAAACGCAACAAGGCAAACCAGGCTTACGCGGTTGATTTTGATCAGGAAGTGCTCGACTGGGGGCACAAGCACAATTACATGAAGCTAAAGCCAAAGCAGCGTGAACGCGTTGAGTTGATCAATGCTGATGTGATGAAAGTGAAAACACCACCGGTCGATGTTTGTCTGGCGTTCAATTTCAGCTATTGGATTTTGCAGGAGCGTAAAGATCTCAAGCGCTACTTCAGAAGCGTTCATCGCACACTCAAAGATGACGGTATTATGTTTCTCGATGGCTATGGCGGTTCGGAGGCTCATCAAACTTCGGTAGAAAAGCACAAGCTTGATGGCTTCACTTATTTGTGGGATCAAAACAAATACAATCCGCTAACGCAGGAAATGCGCTGCTATATCCACTTCCGTTTCCCTGATAAATCCAGACTCGACAAAGCGTTTAGCTACCGGTGGCGCTTGTGGGGCGGTAAGGAAGTCGAAGATTTACTGCTTGAGGCAGGGTTTAGCAGAGTTCGTTTTTACGTACAGAAATTCGATGATGAAACTGATGAAGCGCTGGATGAGTTTGAAGAAACTCGGGATGTAGAAGATCATGAATGCTGGATCGCCTATATTGCTGCCGAGAAGTAATCAGAGATTACACGTAGCGAAATAGAAAAAATAAAGCTAACGCGGGTCTAAATTTTAGATCCGCTTGCGGAATTTGCTAATTCCGCCAACGACCTGTGCTTATTTTTTCGGCAGAGCAGAGCTTGCCAGAAAGAGTAATAGAGTGGCAGTCACAATTGACGGACCTGCAGCTGTGTCCCACCGAAGTGATGCTGCTAACCCCATGATGACTGCGATAGATCCGATTAGTGCTGCAAGAATCGCCATGGCTTCGGGGCTCCTGGCAAATCTGCGCGCGGTTGCTGCAGGTATCACTAACAAGGCCGTGATAAGCAATACACCAATGATTCTGACAGTTACAGCAATTACTGCAGCCATTAGCAGTAGATAAATAAGTTGCACGTGATGAGGTTTTGTACCTTCTGCAACCGCAAGGTCTTCATTGACTGTCGAGGCGAGTAGTGGCTTCCATATTAGTGCCAGTATAAGTAGTGCTGCAGCTGTGGTTACTGCAATGATAATGACGTCTCGTCTGCCTACTGATAGCACATCGCCGTACAAATAAGATAGAATATCAATATTGCTGCTACTCATAAAACCGATTGCGAGCAACCCCAGTGCGAGTGATGAGTGGGAGAGTATTCCAAGTAAAGTATCGTTAGGCAGGTCAGAACGTTTTTGTAAATAGACCATCGATAACGCCGTAATAACCGCCACTATAAAAACACCGGCGTTAACGTGGACCTCCAGAAATAACGCTATCGTGATACCGAGTAACGCGGAATGCGCCATGGTATCGCCAAAATATGCCATGCGACGCCAGATGACAAAACACCCGAATGGTGCTGCCAGTAGCGCGACAAGTACACCAGCCAGCATGGCTCTGAGATAGAAGTCGTCTAGCATTGCTTAATGGCTGTTTTGCACGACACTATTTTTCAGGTGTTGTGATGAGTGTGGGCATGGTCATGGATTACTTCACCATCGGGGCCATGTGAGTGATCGTGGTGGTGGCGGTAGATCGCAAGCGCCTCCGACCCCCGGGCTCCAAAAAGATCTACGAATTCAGGGCTTGTGGTTACTACTTGTGGTGAACCAGAGCAACACACGTGACCATTCAGGCAGATCACGGTATCCGTTTCAGCCATCACAATATGCAGGTCGTGCGAGACCAGCAGCACACCGCAGTTAAGTTCGTCGCGCAGCTGTGCGATAAGCTGATAAATCTCTAGTTCGGCATTGAAGTCGACACCTTGAACGGGTTCGTCCAGAACCAGCAGGTCGGGCTTTGTCGCTATTGCCCTTGCCATTAGAACGCGCTGGAATTCGCCACCGGATAGCTCAGACATCTCCCGATCATGTAATCCCGAAACACCGGTCGTTGCCAGTGCTGCATCAATCGCTGCATCCTTATGCTTGTGCGTCAATCGCATAAAGCGCCGCACGCTGAGCGGCATCGTAGAGTTGATTTCGAGTTTCTGTGGCACATACCCGATCGAAATAGCATCCAGCGATGACACAGAGCCTGAATCCGGCTTCTGTATGCCGAGTATCGCCTTGACGGTTGTGCTTTTACCGCTGCCGTTTGGACCCACCAAAGTGACGATTTCACCACGGCTGACAGACAGGCTGACATCGTGGATCAGCGTGTTGCTGCCACGTTTGACTGACAGATTAACGACCTCTATGAGCTTTTCTTTGACCGCTTTTTCGTTCACGTCGTATTGTTCGCCAGGTTTGTCTGTGTAAAGACCACGGTGGAGGAGCTTCACGCCGCACAAAGCAAGTTTGTGTGTCGGGAGTTACAGTTATAACCCGTTGATACTCTATAATTGATCTGCCAATCATAGCTGATCCGACTGTTGAAACACACGAATATCAATCTGTACCCTCACAGAAGTTACCTCTCGAAATGGAGAGGTGTGCCTGCGCCTCTGTGCTGTGTGTGCGGTTTGCTATTGTTGTTTTTTCAGTTCGCCGCAGATGAGGCCTGGTCGGATCAAAAACCACCGTCTGTGCTCGCGACCATTAAACCAATACATAGTTTGGCCAGTGTCGTCACTGATGGAGTGACTACACCGGTTTTGCTGATTAGCGGTAATTCTTCACCACATCTTTTTCAGGTGAAGCCGTCGCATATCAGGTCTGTCAGAGATGCTGATATGATTGTCTGGGCAGGTGTTGGGGTAGAGCGTTTCCTGCCTTCGATGATCGAAAAATTTAATAGCAACGCGTCGGTTCTTACACTTGCAAAAGCAGACGGAATTATATTGCACACCAGTCGCAACAAGAACTCGACCGTCGATTTTAGTGCCGATCGAGAGGACGACGGCGAGCCTGATTACCATCTTTGGCTCGATCCGTACAATGCGTTGACGGTAGTCGATGAACTGGCTGGCCAGCTGAGTGAACTGGACCCGCCTAATGCAGCAAGGTACCAGTCAAACGCTGAGGGCTTCGGTAAACGGCTCAGAGACAGCATCACTGAAGTGGAGAAACTGTTAAGTGAGGTCAAAGGTATTCGGTATCTTGTCTATCACGACTCGCTGCAATATCTTGAGCGAGCTTTTGAGCTGGGTGAGGCCATTGTTGTAGCACCTCAGCCGCAGGTCAAGGCTGGTGGCAAACGGTTGCGAGCGCTGCACAATGAGGTGGCCGTTGCAAATCCTGGTTGTTTAATCTCGGAGCCTCAGTTCCAGTCACCAGTCGTGAAGATATTGGCAAACGATTTAGATTTGCAGCCGATAACGATCGATCCGCTGGCTTTTGATTTTAATGCAGGTGCAGATTTATATATTGACTGGCTGCTGCATACCGCAACAACGATGGCAACTTGTCTTTCGAATGAGACAATAAAGCAATGAATGCTGGCATCTGTTCGCTATGAGAATCATGCTTGCGCCGATGGAGGGCGTCACCGATTTTCATATGCGAAAAATACTGACGTCGGTGTTTTCTTATGATCGCTGCGTGACTGAATTTGTTCGAGTAACTACTGGCCTTTATCCCGATAAGGTTTTCTTAAGGTACTGTCCTGAACTTATCAATGGTGGTGTAACTGATGCCGGTGTTCCGGTCTACGTGCAGTTGCTTGGCAGTGACTGCAAGGCAATGGCCGACAATGCAAAGCGGCTTGTTGAGCTGGGTGCACCGGGGATAGATATAAATTTTGGTTGTCCGGCAAAGACGGTGAATCGGCACGGTGGCGGGTCTGCGCTGTTGCGCACCCCTGACCGAGTTGCAGACATCGTCGCCTGCGTTCGCGATGTTGTCGATCCTGCGGTGCCAGTGACTGCCAAAATTAGACTGGGTTTTGATCATGCTGATGACTTATTAACAATTGCTACTGGTATACAGCATGCGGGTGCTGCAGAGTTGTGCGTTCACGCCCGTACTCGGCTTGATGGTTACAGACCGCCGGCACATTGGTCGCAGGTAAGGCAGGTACGTCAGGCTTTAAAGATTCCTGTCATTGTTAATGGAGAAATCTGGTCATCAACTGATTCAGGTCTGGCGCGGGAAGACAGTTCGTGTATCGATCTGATGCTGGGGCGCGGGGCGCTGGCGATGCCGGATCTTGCTAACCAGATTAGTGCTGATTTAAACAACACTGCACATGACAAACTGCAGTGGCTTGAAGTTTTGGAATTGCTTGTGCAACTATTGGAAACTGCAGCGGGTTTGCCAACAAAGTATGCGGGCAATCGCACCAAGCAGTGGATGTGTTACCTGGTGCGAGAGTATGCAGGTGCGCGAGAGTTATTTCCGAATATCAAGCGCCTGCGTGATATCAATAGCATCGCAGCAGAAATAAGCCGTCATCGAAATGAGTTTGGGTCGTTAACTGTGGCCTAATAAAGCCATACTCTTAGAGTCTTTTGTAGCGACAGACAATCAATGACTGTTGTTTTTGACGATACCTATTCTGCTTCTGGTAAATCTATGGCCAGAGCCGCTGCAGGGTGAGTAAGTGATGGGACGCTATTTCTCACGTCAGTTTTGGCAGTGTTGTTAACAGATGCGACAAGCTCCAGATCGAGAACTTCTGCATGACAGCTACGGGCCAGAGCGCGCTTAACAGTTGCCACAGTGCAGTGTGAGAACTGTTGTGAAGTGCCAGATGAAATGTATGGCCACATTACTTTATCTGTACTTGCAGCACAGGCAGTTTCGTTGTCGTGCTGTGCACCGAGGTTGTGTGCTATTTCATGGGCTGCAAGCAGGATGTCGTACTTGTAGTGAGTTGAAATACCAACATCATAACCGTCTGTACGACATGCTGTGTCGATCCACGCCAGTCCAACAGGCTCGTCAACAGGCTTGTTGCCAGTGAACAGGTGTACAAGACTTACATCCTGATCAATCAGGTTTGAGTGCATGCGATAGTCTCGAAAGCTTCGCAACATATTTTCTATAGCAATGTTGCCATAGTTGAATGGATCCGCACTTACATCAGTAACGTTGATCGCAGATTCTATCTGCAGTGCCAGGCCAAACTCTTCGCGATAGATTCCATCCACTGAGTTGATTATTGACAGTGCGTATTCCAGGCCCTTGCCGTTATGCTGAGCGTTGAACTTGCTGTCTACTGCAATCGCTATTTTAGCGACTCGAGTAACAGGTTGTGCAGGTCTGGCTATACTGGCAGCAGTACGACTGAACGGATTGTTAGTCAGGGTGACTCGAAAATCGTGGTTGCCTGCAAGCGGTTTAATTACTGCAGGCTGGTTGCCTTTTTGCTGCAATCTAAAGCGCTTTCCATAGCGTGAAATAATGCCGTCAAGCGAGTTGCTTCCCTGGGTAAGGCGTACCCATGAATTGTTGTCGCCTTCGATCTTGCCTGTATAAGTTCTAACCGGTACGCCTTGCGCCGAACCGTAGTTATCAACGACTGAAAGATTTGCGGTTACAAGGCTGGGACGCAGCAGCAAAGAGAGAATCTCGCCGTTGGCTGACAGCTGCATTTGCTGTGTGTATTCAGCAGCCTTCAGAGGTGCGTTAAAAAGCATGCCGGCGAAAAGGGCGATCGGGAAAGCTGCCTTTAAAATGCTGCGATAACCTGAATGCTGCATTGCCGGTACGCCTGTTCGAAGAAAGGCGGCATTTTATTGACGTATACGGCTTAGTGTTGTGAAGTGTTCCCTAATTACAGGTTTGATGTATCTAATACGGTCTATATGTAACAAAAATGTGACACCCGCAGCTCAACTAATTTGAGAGTCTGCCGTGCGATCTGATTTGTCGTTGAGCCGGTTCACATAAGCGGGTCGCTTGTGTAATCGCAACAGGACGCGTGCATTTGCCGCTGGGTGAGTTTGGTACTTTTCATTCTGTATTGAAAGTAAAATATGCTATAAAACAATAGATTAAATAGTATACTTAATCTCAACTCTTACGTATCAGGAGCGTTTGAAGTGCTCTGCCTACCGACCCGGATTCGTCAAACAACTGGGCATCAGCCATCCCGATACCGTTATCCTCCCAGTATCCGCTGGCACTGGTGCCGAGCCATTCACCAACCGGATCGCGGTGCAGCAGAATCGTGAGGTCCGGGTTCATAAAGTTGAAGTCCCACGGCTCTGCGTTGCGGCTGAAGGCATTGCCACAGTCTGCGAGCGGACAGATTCGCTGGAACGCAGATGCCTCTTCGTTTTTGAACAGCGGCACGGTTTTCATCCACGCGATGGTTGGGCCTGGCTCGGGTGTTTGACCGTCCGGGTACCGGACAGCAACGCCTTCTCCGTTAAATGCTGGTTTGTCGTGCAGAGTTTTGCGGATTGGAAATTCACCGATTTTAGCTGCAGTCGATCTACCTATGCTGACATTGTGGCTGGGAAGTGGCTGGTCTTGCTGCGGGGTCATCTGCAGGGCTGTTGCAGTAGCACAGGTCTTTTCGTCTGCATCGATTAGCGTGGCAGCAGAAGTGCTAACGATTCGGCCCTGACGCGTAACCTCCGCTTCAATGCGAAATCCTTTAAAAGGAATAGGGCGTATCAGGTTGACGGTAATTCTAACGAGTTTTTGCTGGGGGTTAGTTTGTTCTATTGCTCTTGCAAGTAACGCTGTGGGTGGCCCTGCATGGCAATGATCTTCATGCCATGGGCCGCGTGTGTGGTCTGTTGGTTGAAACCAGATGTTGTCGTCAGTGGTAAAAAAGCAATCGTCAGTTTTTTGATCCATTGGTCACGCAAGCCTGGTGCGAATTGAATCAATATTTTCCAGGAGTTTTTTATCTGCTTTTGGCCAGTCAATGTCCAGGCTTTCGAGCTCTGCAAGCGTAGTGGCTGCCACAAGTAGTCTCATGTTGAGTTTGTCGTCTGCTGGCATTGCGTACCAGGGTGCATAGGTTGCTGCAGTCGAGTTGATGCAGTCTTCAAATGCCTCCATGTAAGCAGGCCAGTGCTCTCGCTCTTCGACATCTGCCATTGAAAACTTCCAGTTTTTGTCGGGGTTATCGAGTCGCGAGACCAGTCTCTGGCGCTGTTCTTCCTGAGATACGTTCAAAAAGAACTTAACTACCTTAATGCCGTTATCGTTGGCGTACTTTTCGAAGTTGCGTATTTGGTCGAAACGACTTTCAAACACAGTGTCTATATCTTCGGTTAGCTCGGCCGGCAGGCGTTGATATTCAGTGAGAATTTCCGGGTGTACTCGTACCACAAGCACTTCTTCGTAGTATGAGCGATTGAAAACACCCAGTCTTCCACGTTCCGGCATGCGCTGGATAATTCGCCACAGATACCCGTGATCGAGTTCTTCGTCACTGGGTTTTTTGAAAGAGTAGACCTGTACTGCTGCCGGATTCACGCCGGTAAGCAAGCGTCTGATAGTGCCGTCTTTACCCGCTGCATCCATTGCCTGGAAAACCAATAGCAGCCCATAGCGATTTTGTGCGTACATGATTTCAAGAAGGTCATCAATGCGAGTGACAATTGAACGGAGTTTTTGCTTGTAGTCCTTTTTTGAACTGTAGAGTGGCTCTATTCGGTTGGGTGCGGATGAAATTGCAAAACTATTGCTACTGTCGTATTTGTTGTCTGAGAGTGACCATTTGCTGGTATCTGGTGCGGAGTTTTTTTTCGCCACGGTAGATTTTCCCTGTTTTATTGCCCGATTTATTGAATTGCCAGTTGCGTATTCGCGATGGCATCACCAAAGGTAGTTTACTTCGGGTGCAGTTCAAACGCGACAAGGAATCTGGAGACCATATTGTAGGCGGCTATTGTTGCGACCAGTTCTACCAAATGTTCGTTGCCAAAAAAGTCAACACACTGGTCGAACAGATCATCGCTAATTCTGACATCTCTGGTTAGTTGAGTGGTAAGTGCAATGGTAAGCTGTTCGTCCTGTGTGAACGCTGAGTTGTCTATTGCTGTGCCTGGTTGTCTCAGTAGTGCGGCTTTTTCTTCGCTGCCACCGGCCTTTATATATAGCGGTGCATGTTGTGTAAATTCATATTCGGCGTTATTCAGTACGGCGACAGTGCACATGGCTAGTTCCCTGAGCTGTTGCGGGACAGAAAAGCGTTCCCGAATATTACCCAGGAAGTGGTTCCATCCCTCCGATAACGGTTGGCTGTAAAGCAGTAGTCTGTCTAGTTCGATAAGTTGCCCACCGCGTCTTTTCCTGATTGCCGCAACAAGATCAGCAGGTTCTGCAAGGTCAATTGGCTTAAGTGGTATGCGCGGTTCTTTTTTAGTTTCGTTATTGGCTGTTTTCGATGCGGCCTTTGTTACTGCTTGCGGTACTTTGTTTTGCACCGTCGGTTGTCGACTTTTCCCTTCAGGCAATGAGTCTGCTCTTTTTATTTTTTCATGCGGGTAACTCTTGTAGTTGGTCAGGTAAGAAGTCGCCATAAATGTTGCGTTGTAGCCCCAGAATAGCTCGTTGTCTATTTTCAACGAAGGTACGCCGAATACACCTTGCTTGATGGCCAGTTCGCCATTCGCGTGCAAGCGTTTTTTTAGGCTTTCACTTTTTAGTTCCGCAGCGTCGGTACCGAGTTCATCAAGTAGTGCAGAAAGTGCTATCTCATCCTGCGGAACGTTGCCCTCTGCCCAGACGAATCGGAATAACCGCTGGACAACATCAATACTATTATCGTGAACCATACCGAGGCGCAGCAGGGGCAGTGGATTAAACGGATGACTCGAAGGGAAATTCAGCTCTATGTTGTCGCTGTCCGCGAGCCACGCTATTTCTCTGAAGGTCCATTTTCTTTTTGGGGCGATTTCGGCAGGTCCTTTGTTTTCCCAGTGGTTTAGAAGACCTGCAAACAGAACGGGAGTGCAGGTGACCTGTTCTATCGAATCAAGCTGCTTCAGTTGTGTGCTCTGTAGATAGGCATATGGAGAGATGTAATCAAAATACCAGCGCATTTTCCAATAATCCGGGTCCGGGCAAGTACCAGATATACTGAAGCATCCCGGCGCGATTGAACAGTAAAGTGGCACACTGGGGTGGTGCTATCGGATGAACTATTACCGTGAGTAATGTATTCTGTACAGTAGGTGTACTCGTCTGATTGTAACGCGACAGTTTCGGAGTTTTTACGGAACCTGGCAAAGGATGTTTGCGGCTGGACTCCAGTCGTCGTTGTGGAGAGTGCTTTTGATCCGGTCGACTCTCTAAATTAATTACGCATGACATTTGTAAATTATATCGTTGGTGCTAACGCCAATACGCTTGAGCGGGACGAAGTGTTGTTGGAAACAACCAGACGATCTCAGGATATCCGCACAAGGCAAAGTCCGCTATCAATAGCTATGGCCATCCTGATTGGCCTGGTTGTAGCGGGGTCACTGTGGAACCGAACTAATAATTCGGTATTAATGATCTGGGGTCTCGCTATTGTAGCGCTTGCGGTATGGCGCTTTTTGATATGTCGACGGTTAAGAAATACTCTCACTGAAGCCAGTCCGCGGAAACTGATTCAGAATGAAGCAGAGTTGGTTTTCACCAGTCTCGCTATTCCTCTGCTTGTTGGTGCAAGTGTCTGGTTGTTTGGGGTGCAGCATGATACAGAGATTGTCCTGGTTGTTATGCTGCTTTGTGTCCTGTGCGCGATTGGCTCAAGCCTGAAAACTGTTGCACAACGTAGAATCCAGACTCTGATGGTTACTTTAAATCTCGGGCAGGCAGCGTTGTTTTTTGTTATCTGTGGTGATGCGAAGTGTCTTGCTGTAGCTACTCTGGTGTTGGTGTTTATAGCATTGTTGCTGGTTTGCGGGGGACGTACGGAGGATCTGATTGTCGGGGTAGTTAGCTCTGAGATTGAAATCAAAAATCAAAGTAAACTATTTTTACAGAGCCACTCTGAGAAAGAAGAGGCTCTTAAAGAAGCGGTTGATGCCAATCAAACTAAAAACCGCTTCCTGGCTGCTGCCAGTCACGACTTAAGTCAGCCGCTTCACGCGATGTCGCTTTTTATTAATAACCTTAAGCAGAACTTTGAAGGTGATGACAGGCAATACGCACTGGTGCATGGTATTGAGAACACAGCAGACATCCTTAAGCAACAGTTCGACGGTATGCTCGATATATCACGCTACGACGCCGGTGGTGTAACTGTGAATAGCCAGCCTTTCGATCTTTATGAGCTGTGTGAATTATTAGTGCAAGCTGAAAGAATTTCTGCTGAGGAAAACAAGGTCGAGGTTAGCGTGACCGGGGATCGTGTCAGGATTAACTCTGATCCTGTTTTGCTTGGCCGGTTAATCGGAAATCTGATCGCCAACGCAGTGAAATTTACCAGGCAGGGGACGGTTAAGATAGATCTCGAGCAGTTACAGGATCAGGTAATACTACGTGTGACGGACTCAGGCTGTGGATTCTCAGAATCAGAGAGTGACAAGATTTTCAATGATTTTGTGCAGTTGAATAACTCAGCTCATAGCCGCAATAAAGGGGTGGGTCTTGGACTGTCAATTGTGAGGCGCATATCCACGTTGTTGGGTGTTGACCTAAAAGTAAATTCAATACCCGGCCTTGGTTCAGAATTTATTTTATTTATTCCCGACAGCGATTTAGGTATCACGGGTCTGCATCGTAAAGGTTTCTGAAGTTGCTTGCCCGTTCGGATCACCACGGATTTTTGATGGGTCAATTACCACGGGTGACGCAGCACTTCCTGCCGCATAGGGATCTTTGTTTTCGGTATCGAAGCTAAGAATTCGTAAAGTAGCGAATTATGCTCTGGTCGGATGTGGCTCGAGTTTGAGATGACAGAAAGCACTCGGTACGGTTTGCGTCGCATCTTGAAAATTCAAAGCTGATTTTAAACACATAAAACCTGAAATGGCGCAGGCAACGTATTGCATACGTTGTCGTTGTCGGCCATTATCATTGGGTCCAGCGGATTTCGCTGAATCTGGAATCAAAGGAGCTTATGTAATGACTGTATTCAAAAAAAACCTGGTAGCCGGATCAATTCTATTTGCCGGTCTGGGGCTTGGCTTAGGTACTGTACATGCCGACTGCGGTATAGAGAATGGCACCGTCAGTATACTGGCCAACGATTTCCCTGCACTTCACGCGGTAGTGAAAGGCGCTGAAGCCTGTGGTGGTGGGGATGTCGCATTCTCCAAAAACCACACGAAAGATCATAAAGATATTATGGTCGCAGCTTTGACCAGCAACCCTTCTGAGTACACGTCAGTGGTTGTCGCAAACAGTACGTTAGTTACTCTGATGAACGATGGTCTGGTACGCCCGATCGATGACCTGGTAGCCAAGCATGGTGGTTCGCTTGCAAAGAACCAGCTGATTACGGTGGACGGTAAAGTAATGGCGGTTGCGTTTATGGCTAACGCACAACATCTTTTCTATCGCTCAGATGTGCTTGAAGCTGCGGGTGTTGAAGTTCCCGAAACTTATGAGGACGTACTTGCTGCATCCAAAGCGATTAAAGATAAGGGCCTGATGGAACACCCTTATATAGGTACGTTTCAGTCTGGCTGGAACCTTGGTGAAGAGTTTGTCAATATGTACATGGGTACCGGTGCAGACTTTTTCAAAGCGGGGTCTGCTGAGCTCGATATCAATAATGACCACGGTGTTGCAACTCTCGAGATGCTGAAGTCCCTGACTGAGTACATGAACCCCGATTACTTAACGTTCGATTCAAACGCGGTTCAGGCTGAATGGGAAGCTGGTAACGCTGCACTTTCTAACCTTTGGGGTTCACGTGCTGCTGCAGTCCTTGACGACGAAGGCTCCAGTGCAGAAGTAACTGAAGCCACCGGTTTCGCCAGCGCACCTGTGCTGAGCGATGCTCCTGCTACAACACTATGGTGGGACGGCTTCGCAATTGCATCGAACACCAGTGATGAAGACGCCGAAGCTACTTTTATAGCGATGATGAACGGTATAACTACTGAAATGGCTAATGCCAATGCAGATGAAGCGGTCTGGCTTATAGATGGCTACACACCTGGTGAGGCGGCGGTGGGTGTTGCGGCATCAGCCAGATCCGGTGCCAAGCCTTATCCAATGGTGCCATACATGGGTGCGTTGCATACAGCAGCAGGTGCGGAAATAGTAGAATTTCTACAAGGCAGTGAAGATGCTTCGACTGCATTGGCAGACATCGAAGCGGCTTATAGTGCTGCTGCTAAAGAAGCGGGCTTTTTGAAGTAGTCCGAACCTTGATCCGGTGGCGCGACGCTGCTGCTTAAGCCGTCTATTGCTGTTGAGCATAGGGCTGTTGACTGCAGGGGTGTTAACTATAGGGTTGTGAGCTACTATAGTTTGGCTGCAATATCTCGACGGGGAGTATCATCCCCGTCTTATCTTTTCCACCTGTCGTTCTGTTTCAGTTAGAGACCTTTATGCCGCACAGGGCATTTTTCTGGTTCATTCTTCCCTCAGCACTGGCAATGTTGCTTTTTATAGCATTGCCGATTGTGTCTGTGGTTATTCAGTCTGTGCATATAGAGCATCCGAAAGTGATGACTGAGACAGAGACCTGTGGCCCATTTAATTGCACCACGGAACTCAGGGTAGATGTTGATGCCACTGCCGAATTGCAAGCGGCAGAGCCACTGGGAAAATTCATTGGTCTTGAGACTTATCTAAATCGGAATCATCTCGCCTCAAGTGAGGTAGCAGTTCTATGGCGTGAGAGTGAAGGTTTTTTTTCATTCATGCGTGGTCTGTACAATCTGCCTTTTTATAAAGCTCTGTCGTTTACACTTGTCTATACATTTGTGGTCACGCCGATGGTGATAGTGCTTGGTTTTTGTATTGCCGTTGCGGTGAATGCCATACCACGTTTTCTGCGCGGTTCGGTGATTTTTGTATCCCTGTTGCCGATGATTGTCACACCGCTAATCGGATCACTGGTGCTGTTCTGGATGGTAGATGCCAACGGCGTTCTTGGTTCATTCATACAGCGTCTTTTTCAGGATCCTGAGCTTTCACTTAAAGCCTCACCACCGCTGACATGGATTATGTTGCTGGTCTACGGTATCTGGCATTCGGCACCGTTTGCGTTTGTGGTGTTTTATGCAGGTTTGCAAACTGTTCCACAGGACACACTTGAGTCCGCGATGATCGATGGTGCAAGTCGATGGGAGCGTATCCGCTATGTTGTACTGCCGCACCTGACGCCGTTAGTCACTTTTGTCGCGTTAATACAGCTAATGGACAACTTCCGAGTGTTCGAGCCGATTGTCGGCTTTAATGCATCTGCCAGCGCTACGTCTTTATCGTGGATAATATTTAACGACTTGTTTGGACAGCAACAGCTATTTGGATCGGCGGCGGCGACTTCAATGCTGACCATACTGGGCGTTTGCATTCTACTTATGCCGGTGTTGATTCGTACCTGGCGGCAATACAAGGTTGTGCATTGATGGAGCAGGTCGCACAAACCAGAGCTGGTCCGCTGCTGCGTCTGTTATTGGGTGCATTTGTTGTTATCTGGATCATTCTTGCGGCGTTTCCGTTTATCTGGACTCTGTGGGGTTCGTTTAAAGTTGAAGCGGATTTTTTCTCCAAGGTCGACTGGTTTTTTGCATTGTCTGGTGAACGCACGATAAAGCAGACTGGTGCTGCTTTCACCGGTGCCGGCTACCATGGTGCGTGGGTCGAAGAAGAATTCTGGCGTGCCGCGATCAATACAATGATCGTGACTTTTTTTGTGGTAATCATTTCGCTAACACTCGGTACCCTGGGGGGTTATGCACTATCGCGATCAACTTTTCGCTACACGTTCTGGATTCTCATTGCCGCACTGGTATTCAGAGCCATGCCACATATGACGCTGGTATCCGGATATTTACTGCCATTTTTTGAATTGAATGTGTGGGGTATATTGCCAACCACCATTGTCGTACTGGTAGCAATCAATCAGCCATTCACGCTATGGATGCTGCACTCGTTCTTTCTGAGTATCCCGAAAGACCTTGACGAAAGTGCACTGGTAGATGGCTGTACGCGTTTTCAGGCTTTTC
Organism: uncultured Granulosicoccaceae bacterium; assembly: GCA_964409445.1. Taxonomy (GTDB): domain Bacteria; phylum Pseudomonadota; class Gammaproteobacteria; order Granulosicoccales; family Granulosicoccaceae. The sequence continues at coordinate 12,001 of CAYPDN010000009.1, read as the reverse complement.
GTCATGTGATTATTCCAGTCATGTGGCCGGGTGTGATTACTACCGGTTTATTCAGTTTCCTGCTTGCCTACAACGACTTTGCGATAACTTCCATGCTGCTGAGTCAGGACAACCAAACCATGGTCCCGAAGATCGGCAGCTTTCTGGGTAATACGCAGGTGCAGGGCAACGTGATGTTTGCAGTGGCCGCGGTTGTGTCTGCCACAGCGCCTTTGTTTATTCTGGTGTTGTTCTTCCAGCGGCAAATTGTCAGCGGCTTAACTGCCGGTGCGGTGAAAGGTTAATTCTCTATGGCTCAGATCAGACTTGAAAATGTATCCAAGCGCTGGGGCAATTTTGTCGGCGTGGATTCTTTTAATCTTGATATAGCTGATCAGGAGTTTCTGGTCTTGCTGGGTCCGTCAGGGTGTGGCAAGACCACCACCATGCGTATGGTGGCAGGACTTGAACATGTTACACAAGGCAACATCTATATCGGCGAACGGCAGGTGAACAAGCTGGAGCCTAAAGACCGCGATGTAGCGATGGTTTTTCAGAGTTATGGTTTGTATCCAAATATGACGGTTTACGAAAACATCCGCTTCCCGTTAAAGGTCAGAAAAATCGATGCCTCCAGTCACAATGAACGCGTAATGGTTGCCGCTGAACTGGTTGAGTTGACAGAGTTTCTGCATCGAAAGCCGGCGGAGTTATCCGGTGGCCAAAGGCAGCGGGTAGCTCTTGCGCGAGCAATTGTCAGAGAGCCGACAGTTTTCTTAATGGATGAACCACTATCAAATCTTGATGCCAAGCTACGTGTTTCAACCCGTGCACAAATTAAAAATCTACAGCATTCATTGAAGACCACAACGATCTATGTCACCCACGATCAGATAGAGGCGATGACACTAGCCGACCGTGTAGTGGTTATGAATCAGGGTGTTATACAGCAGGTCGATACACCGACGGCAATCTACGAAAATCCGATCAATACTTTTGTCGCAGGCTTTATCGGTTCGCCGGCGATGAATCTGCTTAATGGTGATCTGCATCGGGGTGTTTTCCGTAGTGAAAACGTTGTAATCGAAGGACTTCGCACAGACTATAGTGGTGACATAACGCTTGGCTTCCGTGCAGAAGATGCGCATATGGTCAGTGAGGGCGGGCAGGCGGTCGCACCTGCCTATTCAATGGAGTTGCTCGGTGAGGCAACCATGGTGACGGTGCGAGCCGGTGGAACGCTTACAGCCATAAAGGCGCAAAAGGACTACCGCACGGAAATCGGTGAGGTAGTTCATGCGGCAATCCCCGCTGCAATTTGTCATCTGTTTGACTGCCAGAGTGGTCAACGGATTTAGTCCGGAAAGTTATCAATCCGTCTTTTCGTCAATCCTTCGCAGGGTCTGCTCTACCACCGTTCGAAACAAATCCATTTCTCGCCTGGTCGGATTGGCTTTCATTAGCATCTGGCGCATTGAATAGAACGCGTTCCAGTTTTTACTCGAGAGATCAAAGTTCAGCGCAGTTAACCATCGTTCCAGATGTTCATCGGGAGTTTGTACCGGCTCGGGGGCTTGTGTGTGTTGTGGTTTTAGCTTCGGCAGTTGCGACAGTGCGAGCAACACAGCATGTGACAGGTTCAGGCTTTTTAAAGGGCCTGGTATATCCAGAGTGCACGTTCTGTGTGCCCACTTGAGATCATCGCGAGACAGTCCATGATCTTCGGTACCGAATATAAGTGATACCGGGCGTCCGTCGCTTAGTGGCTGCCAGTCTGTTAGTTCGTCGATGTTGTACACAGGCCTGCGACGACCATCCCTGCGACTGTATGCGATACGCGGCCCATCCGGTTCTCGCTCTGCGTAGTCTTCCCACGAGTTATAAGTTACACAATCACGCAGCGGTTGCTGACCTTGTGCGGCACCCTTGTTGGCAGTTCGGTCGAGCTCGCATCGTGGTTCAATTAATACCAGACGCTCATGACCAAAATTGCTCATCGCCCGAGACACCATACCGATGTTTCTTGGATACTTGGGTCTTACCAGAATAACAGTGCATTGCATCCGCGAGTCTCTTGCAGTTTTGGGAGGTACTGAATTTAGTCAGCTGGATCGGTTGCGAGCAGCATAGCGAATGATCATATCAATTTGCGCTGGTGTCTCGGGTACCTGTGCCCCACGTTTATCGGATACGATGCTAATTGCATCTGGCACATTGAGGCCGGTGGTAACCATGACACAGCTGCAGATTAAACCCGTTCTGCCCACCCCACCACGACAATGCACCAGAACATGTTTGCCATCCTGCAGGTCTTTGCGAAGTTCTGTGATCAGTATCTGCAGGTCGAGAAAGTCGGGTACTCCGTAGTCGGTTATTGGAAAACGCTGGAACTCCATACCGTTTTTTTGGGTCAGGACTGGCTGATCCTTTAGCCCTAATTGTTTTGATTCCGACTCTTCCAGCAGGCACAAAATTTTGTCGATACCGACATTTTTAAGCGCCAGCAGGTCTGATTCAAGAGCAGCGGCATCTGGCATCGCCATAGCGCTAAGCGAACCATCGCCAAATGCCTGAATATGTAACGGCTTTGGTTTCATTGCTTTTAAGCTGTTGATAAAATAGAGCTACTGATAATTAATTGAGTGCGTAAGAGTTATTCTCGCATTCTGCCGTATAAATTTCACTCACCGAATTATACGCGCGTTCACTTTGTGAAAATCAAACCAGTGCGGGTACAAATCAAACCAGCGCTGGCAATAAATGGCAAATCATGGCTATGACGGAAAATTCATCTCCTGAATATTGCGGTACACTGTACTGATGCTACGTTATACAGGTCACGCGCTGCTGCTGGTGCTTGGTGCCATTTTTATTTTTCACTCACCTTTTACCCGTTGGTGGGCTGAGCTGAATCTGCCCTGGTATACCGTTTTTGTATTGTGGCTGGTACTGATAGCGCTGGTTGCTCTCGATAATTTTACCGGCGATGATGCATCCTCGGATGAAAGTGACCGACATGGGGATTGAGCTGTGGGTGCTCTTTCTGGCGGCACTGGTGTACCTTGGCGTGTTGTTTTTAATTGCCTATGCCGGTGAGAACGGATACTTCCCCAGGCGTCTGATCGAACATCCGGCCGTGTATGCTTTGTCACTGGGAGTCTACGCGACCTCCTGGACCTTCTATGGCAGTGTTGGCCTTGCCGACAGTAGTGGCCTGGCATTTTTAACTATCTATCTCGGGGTGACAGCGGCCTTTACACTGGGCCCGTATTTATTAGCACCCATTTTACGCCTGTGTCGCGACTACCAGCTCTCTTCAATTGCCGATCTGCTTGCGTTTCGCTATGGCGGTCGTGCGACAGGACTATGCGTTACGGTCTTTATGTTGATGGGAATCCTGCCGTATATCTCTCTGCAGATAACCGCTGTGACCCGATCAATTCAAGTGCTGGCTCGGGAGGCGGCGCCAAACCTACTGGCTCTGGCGTTCTGCATAGTGATCATTATTTTTAGTGTCGCATTCGGTGCGCGGCACTTAACTTCAAGGGAAAAACATTCTGGTCTGGTGCTCGCGATTGCGTTCGAATCGGCAGTAAAACTGGTCGCACTATTGGTGGCCGGATTGTTTGCTGTGTACGGGGTATTTGGCAGCGTCGATTCCATGCATCAGTGGCTTAACGATAATCCGCAGGAACTGCGCGCCATGTATGAACCGGTAAATTCGTCATTGTGGAGCACACTATTACTATTGGCATTTGGTGCTGCATTTCTGTTACCCCGCCAGTATCACATGACTTTTGTTGAAAATCTGAAACCGAAATCTCTGAAAACAGCCTACTGGATGTTTCCGTTGTATCTGTTGTTATTGAATCTGCCAATCTTTCCGATTCTCTGGGCCGGCAAGCAATTGGCGTTAACCAATCCACCAGATTTTTATGTGTTGGGTATGGCAATGTCACTGGGCAACAGCTGGCTGTCACTGCTGGTGTATCTTGGTGGGTTGTCTGCAGCCAGTGCAATGATGATAGTAACAACGCTGTCTTTGTCTTACATGTGTCTGAACCATATATTGTTACCAGTGAGTATCGCCGTCAATAACCCGGACACTAACCTGTACCGGGGTCTTGTATGGAGCAAGCGAATAACTATCGCCTTAATTATCGCTGCAGGTTACGGTTTTTATCTGGTGATTGAGTTGCATGAAGGTCTGGCAAGCCTTGGTCTGATATCTTTTGTTGCAGCAATTCAGCTGTTGCCCGGAGTTATCGGCTTGTTGTTCTGGACACGTGCTACGCAAGCCGGCTTTCTGGCGGGTCTGTTTGGTGGTGCGCTGGTCTGGTTCTTTATTCTTGTGCTGCCGTTGCTGACTGATTCCGCGACCATCGGCAGTATGGAGCGCTTAACCAGTAGCCTTGGCTTCAGTGGAGTGGATGTCTGGAGTATATCGACGTTTTGTTCACTGACGGTTAATTGCCTGTTGTATGTTGTCGGTTCTTTGCTGACTAAGGTAAGCGCTGAAGAAAGTGAAGCAGCTCAGGCGTGTGTGTCTGATGCTGCCGCTCCTCTGTCGGGTCTTGTGATAGCTCGTTCTACTTCTGATTACACTGATCAGCTGGAGCAACTGCTTGGCAAAGAGGCAGCGGAGCAGGAAGTGCGTCGTGTGGTTAACGAACTCAATCTCAATGAAAACAGAATGCGTGCAGTAGATTTAAGACTGCTGCACGAACGACTTGAGAGAAACCTTTCCGGCCTGCTGGGGCCAACTGTCGCAAGGCTTACGCTGCGTGGCCATTTGGAATTGAATCAACCCGCGCACCTGGCACTGACAGAATCACTGCGCGCTATGGAAGTGCGCCTTGAGACCTCAAGCGAGCAGATGCGTGGTATGACGAAAGAACTTGATAACCTGCGGCGCTACCTGAGAAATGTTTTGCATGAACTGCCGCTCGGTGTATGTTCGTTCGGCCCTGACGGAGGTATATTAATCTGGAATCAGGCCATGGAAGATATCTCCGGCATCGATGACAAAGTCGCTCGGCAAAGTAAATTGCATGAACTGCCACTGCCGTGGAGCAAGCTGTTATTCGAGTTTGCGGAATCTGACGATGATCATATCTTCAAACACCTGCTCGAGCTCGACAGTGGCAGCAAGTCGTTTAACTTTCATAAAGCAATGGTGACGGCCCAGGTCGGCAGTACCGGGCCTGCTGCGGGTCAGGTAATACTGGTTGAAGACAGAACGAATCTTGATCTGCTTGAATCAGAACTTGCGCACAGTGAGCGGCTGGCTTCTATCGGTCGCCTGGCGGCAGGTGTGGCCCATGAGATAGGCAATCCTTTAACAGGTATTGCAAGTATTGCTCAAAATCAGAGTGCATACCCTGATGCCGGTGCGATCTCTGATGTAGAACAGACCGGTGCCGTGTCAGCAGTACAGGCAGCTTCGCCAAAAGAGAGTGCTGAAGACATACTCACTCAGGTAAAGCGTATCGATGAGATCGTAAAATCGCTGTTGGCATTTGCACGTAACGAACCACTGGGTCTGGAAGAACGCGAGCGGATTGAAATAAGTGACTGTGTTCAACAGGCAATTCAACTGGTTCGACTTTCAGAACAAGCTAAACATATCGAATTTAAAACCGACTTTCAGGACGGTCTTTGGGTGTCTGGCAGTGAGCGGCAGATGGTTCAAATCTTCGTCAACCTGCTGAACAATGCCTGCGATGTTTCAGAGTCGAATGGAGTGGTGGATATTTCAGGTTACTCCAGTGATGATGTGCAGGTGATCACCGTGCGTGATTATGGCATAGGAATAAAACCGGAGGATCAATCGCGAATCTTTGAGCCTTTTTATACGACCAAGTCGGTTGGACAGGGTACTGGTCTTGGATTGTCACTCGTGTATAGTCTTGTCAATGAGCATGGTGGAAAAATTTCAATTGATCCGACAATAAATAAAGGAGCGTGCTTTGAGATTCGACTACCTGCAAGTCTTGCACCGCAGTATAGTCAGGCGCCTGCATTGTGAATAGAATTTTACTGTTAGAAGATGAAGACATCATCCGAAAACAGCTAACGTTGTTGCTTGAGCGAAATAATTATGAAGTTGTTGGTGCCTCAAGCGTAGAAGAAGCAATTGAATTCTATCCGGAGTCGTTTGATGTCATCCTTGCGGATATCAGGCTACCAGGTCGAGACGGCAACCAGATTTTGGACTTTGCAGAGCAAGTTCCAGTCATCATGATGACAAGCTATGCCAGTGTTCGCTCGGCAGTTGAATCTATGAAGCTCGGTGCTGCAGACTACATCAGTAAACCGTTTGATCACGACGAGCTGCTACTGACTATCGACAGATCGCTTCGAGAGAATAGACTCTCGGTACAGAATGCGGCTATGCGTCGTGACCTTAATCGATTGTATCCTCAGATAGAAATCGAATCCCGCAATCCGATAATGCAGGAGACCATTGCCGCAATAAAGAGCATCGATCCGGAAAATTATTTTGTTTACCTGCAAGGTGAACGTGGCAGCGGAAAAGAAATGCTGGCGCGCTTGTGTCATGAGCACAGCGAGCGCAATCGGGGCCCATTGGTATTCGCAGATTTACCTATGTATCAATCTTCGGAGATTGATTCATTGCTTTTTGGATCGAATCAGGAAGCCCATCGACCAAGCAGTGGGTTATTGCAGGCAGCGCACGGTGGTACATTAGTCATAAGAACAATCAGCGCGCTATCGATAGAAAAACAACTATTTCTGGCCACGCAATTACTCAATGCAAAAAATCGACGTTCGGCACCTAATGTTCGACTTATTGTATTGGCTATGGACTCACCCGAGACCGCAGTCAAACAGAATTTGTTGCATCCGGAGTTGGCGGAATTATTTGGTGAGTGTGTATTTCCGTCGTTACCGTTACGTGAAAGGCGCGATGACATCGGCGCGATATCCACGGACTATGTAGGGCTTTATGTAAAGCGCTACAGAAAACGTCGCATTGTCTTGTCCAGGGAGGCGTGCAATGCACTGCAGGCTTATCAGTGGCCAGGCAATATAAATGAGCTCAAGAGTGTCATTGAGAGAGCAGTGTTGATGGTCGACTCTGAGGAGATTAAGCCGGTCCATCTGGGTATTAATGTTATTGAAGGGAATGCATCACATAGTGGGTTGGATTTAAGTCTGGACGCGTACTTTCGCTACTTTGTTTTGAATTTTGAAGACAAGCTATCTGAAACAGAACTAGCCAGTAAACTGGGTATTAGCCGCAAAGCGCTCTGGGAGCGTCGACAAAAAATGGATTTACCACGAAAGGCATAGCTGACGACATAATCGTGTAGTGCTGAGTTAAGCCAATACACTTTCCAGCGGATACAGTTGTCACTTTCTGATAGTGTCAGCCTGGCTTGCGAAAACCAGCTATATCAGCGAGATTGAGTGCGAAAGGTAGAAAGTTGTTTTGAGAATAAAGTCTTATGATATCGCTCAACGCATGATCTGAAAAAAACATGCTATTCAATTTCGGATCATCTTCTACTATTTCTTTCGTAATCCCGACGAATTTATTTAGTGCACCAGCATGAATCTCTGCAGTTATTTCTTTGTCTTCAGAGATCGCGTTTAGTGCGATAAGTTGTAGCGCCAGATCCAGCGTCAGTAAGCTTTCGTTGTTGTTATCAGAGTTTAGATTAACAGAGATGTTGTTCGTTTCCGTATTGACCCCGTTGTAGAGCAGATGTGCAATTCGCCTTGCTGCTATCTGAGTTCTGGGTGTGTTTCTCTCCAATAAGCTAAATTTCATAAAGTAGATCATTGCTAAAGATTGACGATTGCTTTTGCGGTACAACTCACCGAGTGCCAGATACGGGCTTGCATATCTTGGCTTGTTTTTTATAGATTCCTGAAAGTGATGGATCGCATCTCGAATATTGTTTTGTTTGGTGTAGGCGACAGCGATATTATAATGCAGCTCTGGATCCCGGGGATTTGTTCTTAAGGCAGATTTATACAGACTCACGGCCTGGTTGATATCTCCTGACTGGGAATAACATGTTGCGAGCAGACCGGTTAACTGGGTTTTTTGGTCCGCTGGATTCTTCAATCCTCTTTTTGTGGTGGCTATGCACTCTTCATAGTTGTTCAATTGCATGTACGTGAGGCCAAGCTCATAGTGCACGACCGGGTTAGTCGGCTCTATTTTCAGGGCAGATTCAAAATGGTCAATAGCAGCTGTATACATTTTATCGTCATACAGTCTGACACCGGCACTGAGATGGTAACTTGTCTCAGGTGCAAAAGTAGATGCCTTTTTTGGAGCAGACGTGCAGCCGGAAAAAACAATGATTGCGCTAAAACAAAAAATTCTGAATATATTCTTCATACGTGCCAATCCCTGATGGACAAAACCCCTGGACAAATAGTTGTGCTAAAAAAAAGGCGATTTTTTGTCACAGACAGGTTCGCGTCTAATTGGTCGGGAACTTAAGAAAATAGCGGTAGAAGTTGCACCTTTGCCCAATTGGGTAACTGGCCGCGCGTGCTGTGTCACACTCGTGCTTGCACCTGCAGCGGACTTACAGAGCGACTGAAACGGGAAAAGGAGGTGCTTTTGTGAATTGTCCCATCTATGTTGTAGTCAATGAGCACCCGACGAGTACTGACTATTCATCGATGCCTTCCTGGATGGGCACAAGTTAGGGCCTGTTACCTAGAGGCGGTCCGAGCTTAGTTCCGAGCCTGCAGAAATGGCATAGGCACCCGCCGTCGAGTCTTCAACAGATTCTATTGTCACTACAAAACCCGATGCATCGACGACTTCCGGCATGAGTACTGTAATGACGCCTGAATCAGGGCTTGTGGATGTAGTCAGATCAGCGCGGGTTATTTCTGTAGTACCCGTATAGTTTAATACACGCAGTAACACATCTACATTGTCTCCCAGTGAAGTTGCACGAACGACAACCTGCACGCCAGGTGTGGAAGGAACAAAGAAAAAGCAGTCGACATCATCAGCATTATCAATGCGGCCCAGAGTATCAATGTTATTGTCGAAAATCCCGGTGCATAGACTGGGCTCGGTACCGTTGCCCGCATGATCGTCTGACCTATACCCGGAAACTGAAGCGGTTGTTTCGGTGACTATTCTAAAGTTTTCAGTTATCAACTCTGGTTCAAATGTGGGTGCGCTGGTACCATCCGCCTGAACCGAAATAGCCTGACCGTTGACGGTTGTTTTAGCGGTACCAGCATTGTTTGATGCGATAGCTGTAATGGCATAATCGCCGTCCTGATCATATGGGATTTCAACGGAATAAGCGCCGTCGCCCTCGATTCGATCAACCCCTTGCCCATCATCAAACAACGGTAAATCCACCACTACGGCGTCAGGCCTGGTAATTCGCGCGGTCACTGACGCACCGCTTATTGGAGAAGCTCGGAGTACAATGGCCTCAATAGTAAGACTTTCGGGGTAAGTCACACTGGCAGCATTCACAACCAGATTGTAGGTTCCGGGTACTGACAGCTCGTTGTTTTCAGCTCCGGTATCACAACCGACCACAGTGAGGATTAGGACCGCAGCTGCAAAGGTACGTAAATTCACTTACATACTCCTTTCGAATTAGATTTCTTATCGTAGAAGCAGTCGGCTCCTGATACGAATCCAGGGTGAGATGCCTGCAAATATTTTGCCGTGCAGCCAAGACAAATCAGCTATTCGCTAATTTTTGTTGTTGGTAGTGAAACCACCCGTGTAATACAAGCGATGGAGGTGAAATCAACTACTATAATTGCAGGATTCAGTTCATGGATTAGAGTATGAACATAAAGGTTGTACTCAGTTTATGTTGTTTGATAACAGTTTTTTCCTGTGAGAAACGCGCATCAACTGATAGTGTTAATGCGGAAGCAAATAGCCGGATTGAAGAATTGGCGGCGGAGAAGGGAATCGAGGGTGAGGATCTGGAATCTTTAAAAGCAATGGTGACGTCAATAGCCAGAACGCAGAATCACTTTTCATTTGAATATTTGAGCGAGCACTGTGATGAAGATTTTGAACGGCTTTGCAGTAGCAGTATTGGTATATCCAGATCTCTAAAATGCATTAAAACGAAAAGAGAGCTTGCATCTGAATCGTGTCAAATTGCACTGCGTAACGAATTTGGTGGATTGCCACTCGAAGAGGCAGAGGTATATAACGGTGTTCCAATACCAAAAGGGTCATACTACAGGTATGGCAGGGATGGCAAAATATCCAGTGTGGTTACTTTTGAGAAGATCAAATATAAAGACATAGACTTCGAAAAGGGAAGCATAAAATTTAATGACAATGGTATCGATGTCGCGCGGTTGGCGTCAGACCAGAAAATTGATGGTATTGAGTACTCAGCCAGTGGAATTGGCCCTTTCTTCAATGAAGACGGGGACGTCGTGAACGCGGTTCTTGCCAAAGATACAGAGATTGCAGGCATTGTTTATAAAGGTGGTGGGCAGATTACCTTTCATTCAAAAGGACGTGTCAAGAGCGGCACAGTGGCAAACGAAATAACGGTACAGGGACAATCATTTATACCGGGGGACTACATAGGATTTAGGAAAGACGGAGGAGTAACAGAAGATAGCAGGGGACGGCAGAGTATACTGGGCACCCTGCCTGAGCGCAAAGAAGTTATTGAGTCAAGCGAGTTCCTTGGGCGGACAATTGTTACGGATGTGCCTTTAGCTTATCAGGTCAATTTACCAGGATATAATGAAGTTTCAACCTTTATTAGAGATAACTCAGCCACTTTGTTTGCAAAAGAAGTTGATCGCCAAATTACCGATTTTAAAAATCGATGTACAGGCTGTTTGGACCAGTACAAAATCACAACACGGGTGAGAATGGAATATATTCCCGCAGGGACATCCTTAAATGTAACTGGGGAGTACTTATATAAATCTAACCTTGAGCATGGTTCGACGATTCATATGCTTATCATAAGAGATGAACTTGGTAACAGTGCCGAAGTGTCTGAGACAGATTTTAGATTATTTACTGCGAACGTTGATTCAAGTGAGGATCAACGGATTGGCCAGATTCGGGATAGTATCGAATCATTTCATGAGAACGAAAAGATACGTTTATCTTTTTGTGTTAGTGATTTCGTTCAACGCAGATGGCTTCCGGAGAAATTCGTGAAAGATTTTCAAATGGAAGATGAAGTTGACGTTACGTTTGGAATTACATCCTGTAACAGGGGCTATATCTTTGAGTTTAAGACAATTGAGGCGTACCTGACATCTGTCTATTACTTCGAAAGCTGGGGTTTGTATGGGAAATGGTCAAGTCGGTTTACAAAATTGCCTCCTCCACCAAAGCCGATAAACCTGTCTACAAAGCCTGTCACTGGGCCTGCGGGAATAAGTAAAATCCTTGCCTGTCCTCCAATTGAAATGACTGGTATTAACGGACCTGCCCACTTGTCAGAGTTATGTAAAGAGGAATGGGAAGCCGGGCTTTGTTGTTCCGGGGCTCGTTAAACGCACGCCGTTTAATTCGACCAATGGAGAGATTTGGTTAGGCGGTCGTCAGGAGTCAGATTGTAAATGTTCTCTTATAGTTCCGGCCTTTGGACTCAGGCTCGCATCAATATCACGCATTTCCATTGACAGTGCTATTGAGTGTTGCTTTAAGGCTGGTTGCATAAAAGCTTTCAATGCTTCAAATATTTCAAGCGTTGCTGCTTCCTTTTTATCTTGTGGTCTGCCTTCACGTAGTCTGATAGATAAATCCAAAAAAGCGTGTTTAGGGTTTCCATCGGCAATTGAATAGTGTTCTGATTTGAAGCCACGGACACGAATACCTGGCATTGGAAATAAACCCGTCTTAATTGCAGCCTCCCGAATTGCCACACAAAGTGCATCGATATCGACAGTGTCTTCAAGGTTGGCAGAATATTCAAAGCTGAAGTGTGGCATATACGGTAACCAGTTAGTGTTGTGCCTGATAGTTTCTGACCTTGCGCGCCAGTTCTGTCATTTCCTGATC